>JAGXIJ010000145.1 GCA_024635675.1 Gillisia sp. | reverse complement strand
TGTCAATAATTTCATCAACACCCTTTTTATCGATCATCATGGCCCCAAGAACAACCTCCTCTAAATCAACAGCTTGTGGGGGTATCTTACCTTTTTCGAGGTTTATTACATTGCCTTGGCCATATTTTAGATTTTGGGGGACGGTGACTTTTTCCATACTACGAATGTAAATAATTTGTTAAGATATCCTTAATTTAAAAGGAGTTACTTAATTAACAGGTAGTGAACATTTTACCTGTTGATAACTTAATATTTTTGTTGATAAGGCTAAAAAAATCCGAAGTTATTACCTCGGATTATTTGAAAGAGTGATTAATAAAGAACTAATCTTTATACACACCCATATTAGAATATTTATCCATTCTTTTATTTACCAGATCTTTTGGTGATAAGTTTTGAAATTCACCATAAGCTGTTAGAATTGATTCTTTTACCGAATTAAATGTTTCCTCTCTATTAGCATGAGCTCCACCTAATGGTTCTTTAACAATTTCGTCTATAAGTTTTTGTTTCTTCATATCCTTGGCAGTAAGTTTAAGTGCCTCTGCAGCTACTTCCTTATACTCCCAACTTCTCCATAATATAGAAGAACAAGATTCCGGAGAAATTACCGAGTACCAAGTATTTTCCAACATTAGTACCTTATCTCCTACTCCTATTCCTAAAGCTCCACCACTGGCTCCTTCACCTATAATTACCACAATAATTGGCACTTTTAGACGAGTCATTTCAAAAATATTTCTCGCAATTGCTTCCCCTTGGCCTCTTTCTTCAGCCTCTAGGCCTGGATATGCACCTGGAGTATCTACCAAGGTTACAACTGGAATTCCAAATTTCTCTGCAGATTTCATTAAGCGTAATGCTTTACGATATCCTTCAGGATTTGCCATTCCGAAATTTCGATATTGTCTGGTTTTAGTATTGAAACCTTTTTGTTGACCAATAAACATAAAGCTTTGGTCGCCTATTTTCCCAAGACCACCAATCATTGCTTTATCGTCTTTAACATTTCTGTCCCCGTGAAGTTCCAGAAAAGTGTCTCCACAAATCGCTTTTATATAATCTAAGGTATAAGGTCTGTTAGGATGTCTTGAAAGTTGAACACGTTGCCAAGCTGTAAGATTTTTATAGATCTCTTTTTTGGTCTCTATTAATTTCTTTTCAATTTGTTTACAGGTAGCAGTAACATCTACGTCACTCTCTGCACCTATATTACAAGCTTTTTGGTATTGTTCCTCTAACTCTTTAATGGGTAATTCAAAATCCAAATATTCCATATGTAAGTTATTCTGTTTTTATTAGCCTACAAATATAACAAACTTTAAAAGGAAGAATTCCTAAGATAACTTATTAATTTTCCGTTTTGTTTTAAGATATCCATTCAAAATAACCGTAGAAAGAATTAACAAGGCTCCATAATAGAATTGTGGGTTCATTTGCTCTTTGCTTCCAAATATTAAAAATGCTAAAAATATTCCGTAGATCGGCTCAAGATTAATAGTGAGCATTATTGTATATGGGCTTAAATGCTTCATGACAGCAACCGCAGCAATAAAAGCATAAGCGGTACATATTGATGCCAGGATTAGTAAATACAACCAATCTTCAGTAGAAACAGTGAAAAAGGCAGTGTTAAACCCCTTAGTTCCATCACTGTTGAAGGATACAAAAGCTAAATAAATACTTATTGCGACCACACCAGTTAAAAGCTCATAAAATGAAATTACCGAAGGAGCAGTATCCTTAATCAATTTTCCATTTATCAACGTAAATACAGCCGATAAAAAAGCTGAAATTAAACCCAAGATTATCCCGAGGGTATATTTTGTTTCTACCTGAAAAATAATATATAAACCTACGATCACTAATAGTCCGAAAAGGATTTCATAGCCAACGAACTTTCGTTTATAAAAAATAGGTTCTAAAATAGAGGTGAAAAAGGCACCTGTAGATAGCAGCGCCAAGGTAATGGAAACATTAGAAACCTTTATGGCTCCAAAAAAAGTTAGCCAATGCATGGCTATTACTAGACCTGCAATTATTAAAACTAATAATTTACGCCTCGTAACCTTTAGGTCTCGTTTTTTCCACTTTATATATAAAAAAATAAAACCACTTGCAAGCAACATCCTATACCAAACTAAAGGAACAGCATCTAAAGAAATTAGCGCACCTAGGACTGCTGTAAACCCCCAAATAAAAACGATTATGTGAAAATGGAGGTAGCTTTTAAGTTTATCGTTTAGCATTAAACAAAAGATACATAGCTAAAATCCCAAAGGTTACATTAGGAAACCAAACTGCTATTAAAGGCGAAAAAGTAGATTGTTCTGCCAAGGTTCCAAAAACCTTGTCGAAGAATATAAAAATAAAGGCCAGAGAGATCCCTAATGCCAGATTAATTCCCATTCCTCCTCTTCTTTTGATTGAAGAAACGGCTACGGCAATAATAGTAAGTATAAATGCTGAAACAGGTAAACTCCATCTTTTATAAGCTACAACCAAATACCTGTTCATATTTCCGGAACCTCGCCTACTCTCCTGCTCAATAAAATTATTAAGCTCATTATAATTAAGGGTTTCTGCTATATAAGACACAGGTGTTAATTCGTCGAATTCAAATGGGAGGATCGTATCTATAGTCCGCTCATGAAAAATTTGATCTCCTTCTTCTCCTATAATTCTCTTATCAAAATTGCTTAAAGTATAAGTGCTGTCTGCTTCATTATACTGCAATCTCGAAGCGCTTAATTTGAATGTCATTTTATTCCCTTCAAAATGCTCTAATGTGAAATTTCTGGCAGATTTCGATTTAGGCTGAAAATTACTCGCATAAATATATTCATCGTCGTTTATTTGCCTGTAAACATCACTAGTTTCCTTGATCTCCGACCCTTTTTTAAGATATTGATATTTAAACTCATTAAAACCTTTACTTGCGTTTGGGGCCAGATACATGCTTAAAACTAAAGCACCTATACAAACTATGGTTGCACCTATTAAATAGGGTCTTAAAAACCTCCAAAACGAGACACCACTACTTAAAAAAGCAATGATCTCTGTGTTATTTGCAAGTTTAGAAGTAAACCAAATTACCGAAAGAAATAAAAATAAAGGAAAAAGCAGGTTTGCAAAATAGATGGTAAAATCCAGATAGTACCAGGCAACTTCTACAAAAGGAACTTCGTTCTCCAAGATTTTATCAATCTTTTCTGCGAGATTCACTGTAATACCAATAGGTATAAACAGTAACAACATTAGGATAAAAGTTCCTAAATAGCGTTTAAGTATGTACCAGTCTAATATCTTCAAGTTATAGCCTCTTATTCATTTGTTGAACCATTATATTTTTCCAGCTTGCAAAATCTCCAGCTAAAATATGTTTTCTAGCTTCACGAGTTAGCCAAAGGTAAAAGCCTAGATTATGAATTGTAGCAATTTGCTTACCAAGTAATTCATTTACCGTAAATAAATGTCTAAGATATGCTTTAGAATATTCTGTATCTACAAAAGTGATAGCCATATCATCTATTGGTGAGAAATCATCACACCATTTTTTGTTCTTTATATTAATGGTTCCATGGGCTGTAAACAACATTCCATTCCTTGCGTTTCTTGTTGGCATAACGCAATCGAACATATCTATTCCCAGTGCAATGTTTTCCAAAATATTAATTGGAGTTCCAACACCCATTAAATATCGAGGTTTATCCTCTGGAAGAACAGTTGTAACTACTTCAGTCATTGCATACATTTCCTCTGCAGGTTCCCCAACAGATAATCCTCCAATGGCATTTCCTTCGGCTCCAACCGATGCAATATATTCTGCAGATTGTTTTCTTAGATCTTTATATGTACTCCCTTGAACAATAGGGAAAAATGCCTGACTATAGTCATACTCTAAAGGAGTTTTCTCTAAATGACTAATACATCTATCCAACCAGCGATGCGTCATATGCATAGAGCGTTTGGCATATTTATAATCGCAAGGATAGGGTGTGCATTCATCAAAGGCCATAATAATATCGGCTCCAATTACACGTTGAATTTCCATTACATTTTCTGGAGTAAAAGTATGATAAGACCCATCTATGTGAGACTTAAACTTCACCCCTTCTTCTTTAATTTTCCTTCTTTCTGAAAGTGAATAAACCTGATATCCACCACTATCTGTAAGAATATTTCTATCCCAATTCATGAATTTATGCAAACCACCTGCTTTCTTTAAAATCTCCGTTTGAGGTCTTAAATATAGGTGGTAAGTGTTTCCTAATATTACATCTGGATTGATATCATTTTTTAATTCCCTCTGATGCACCCCTTTTACAGAACCAACTGTTCCTACCGGCATAAAAATAGGGGTTTCAATAACGCCATGATCTGTTATTATTTCTCCCGCACGGGCGTTGCTCTGCGGGTCTTTGGCAAAAAGGTTAAACTTCATAGTATATTTTAAATAGCTGCAAAGATACTTAAGTAAAGCTCATATAAAAGAGCCAAGATTTTAAAAATTGTTAGCTATTAAACACAAATCGTTGATAACTGGTATATTCAGACTTTGTGGTACGTATTAAAAAACTTATTTTTGCAGCATTCAAAAAAATAACAACACAACACACAATGCCAAACATTCAAGAATTAGAGGATTTTGTTACCCAGGTTCGCCGGGACATTTTAAGGCAAGTACATAAAGTTAATTCAGGGCATCCTGGTGGATCTTTAGGCTGTGCCGAATTTTTCACTGCGCTCTACCAAGACGTAATGGATTACAATAGTGATTTTGATATGAACGGGATAGAGGAAGATCTTTTCTTTTTATCTAACGGTCACATATCTCCGGTCTTTTATAGCGTATTATCTAGAAGTGGATTCTTCCCTGTAGAAGAATTAAACACCTTTAGATTAATAAATTCAAGATTACAAGGGCATCCAACTACACATGAGGGATTACCTGGGATTAGAATTGCATCTGGTTCTTTAGGTCAAGGTCTATCTGTAGCTATTGGTGCTGCGGAAGCGAAAAAATTGAATAAAGATTCTCATATAGTATATACATTACATGGGGATGGGGAATTACAAGAGGGTCAAAACTGGGAAGCCATCATGTATGCTGCCGGTAACAAAATAGACAACCTTATTTCTACTGTAGATGTTAACGGACAACAGATTGATGGAGCTACAGACCATGTTTTACCAATGGGGAATCTTAAAGCTAAATTTGAAGCTTTTGGATGGGACGTTCTGGAAGTAAAAGATGGTAATGATATTTCTAAAGTGATCGAAGGATTAAACGAGGCTAAAAGCAGAACCGGAAAAGGAAAACCGGTTTGTATTTTAATGACCACGGTTATGGGACATGGAGTAGATTTCATGATGCATACTCATAAGTGGCATGGAGTTGCTCCAAATGATGAGCAATTAGAAAATGCCTTAGCTCAAAACCCTGAAACTCTTGGGGACTATTAATTTTAATCGCTATTTCTTTTAGAAATATTATTCAGAAAAAATGAAAAAATACACAAATACAGGAAATAAAGATACAAGATCTGGTTTTGGTGCAGGTTTAACTGAACTTGGGAAAAGCAATGAAAATGTTGTTGCATTATGTGCAGATCTTACAGGTTCTTTAAAAATGGATGATTTCAAAAAAAATCATCCGGAAAGATTCTTTCAAATAGGAATTGCAGAAGCAAACATGATTGGAATTGCAGCCGGGATGACTATTGGCGGAAAAATTCCTTTCACAGGAACATTTGCCAATTTCTCTACGGGTCGCGTTTACGATCAAATTAGACAGAGTATTGCCTATTCTGATAAAAACGTGAAAATTTGTGCATCTCACGCTGGAGTAACTTTAGGTGAAGATGGTGCAACTCATCAAATCTTAGAAGATATTGGATTGATGAAAATGCTACCGGGGATGACGGTAATCAATACTTGCGATTACAATCAAACCAAAGCAGCTACTTTAGCAATTGCAGATTTTGAAGGTCCTGTTTATTTAAGATTCGGACGCCCGAAAGTTGCAAATTTCACGCCTGAAGATGGAAAATTTGAGATTGGAAAAGCAGTTAATTTAACTGAAGGTACAGATGTAACTATTATTGCAACCGGACATTTGGTGTGGGAAGCTTTAAAAGCTGCGGAAGAATTGAATGAGAAAGGAATTAGTGCTGAAGTTATAAATATTCACACCATTAAGCCTTTAGATGAACAAGCTATTTTGGCTTCAGTAAAAAAGACCGGATGTGTTGTTACTGCTGAAGAACATAATTTCTTAGGTGGTTTAGGAGAAAGTGTATCAAGAACCTTGGTAGAGAATTTCCCGGCACCTCAAGAATTTGTTGCCACAAAAGACACCTTTGGTGAGAGTGGGACTCCAGAACAACTCATGGAAAAATACGGACTGAATGCAGAGGCAATTGTAAAGGCTTCAGAAAAAGTATTAAAACGCAAATAGATCCTAATGATTTTACATTTTAAACCCTTCAAAATCAGCGTTTGAAGGGTTTAATGTTTTTAGCAGGAAATATTTGGCACATTTCCTGCGTTAACCTATATCAAATAGAAAAACTTAACTTATGAAAAAATTAATTGTACTTACCCTAATCCTAATTGGCGGAACTGCTATGGCTCAATCCACCTACGGACTAAAAGGAGGTCTTAATTATGGAGCTACCGGAGATTATGAAAATTATTCCCAAGTAATAGGAGATGCCTCTACCGTTGCCGAAGGAAAAGAAAAAACAGGATTTCATTTAGGAGCATTTGCTAAATATGAATTTCTTGGTATTTTTTTGCAACCAGAATTGGTGTATACGAGATTAAATACAGAATATGATCAATTTGATTATAGAGTAGATAAGATCGATGCTCCTTTATTTCTTGGCTTAAATGTATTGGGACCACTAAATATAAAGGCAGGACCCTCTTTTCAATATATCTTAAAAAATGAATTAAAAAACACAGATCTTACTATCTCGAAAGTAGAAAATGAGATTACTGTTGGTTACCAACTTGGACTAGGATTGGAATTAGGAAGTTTAGGTTTTGATGTTAGATATGAAGGAGCTTTCGATGAGAACAATGCCTTTGGACAAGCTGCAGCAGATAACAACTTTAAAATCGACTCAAGACCCTCACAATGGATCTTAAGTGTTTCTTATGCTCTGAATTAAGCACAAGATTCAACATAATAAAAAAGCCGCGAATCACTTCGCGGCTTTTTTTGTTATAGCTCATTTACGTTTTCGAACTCATCCTCATCAAGATAGTTTGGAATCCCGTTGCCATTTCTATCTGGAAAAGTTATTGATCCATCTTCATTTACCGTTATTTCATCCTTTGTTAAAGTACCATCATTATCGTCATCTACATCCAAATAATTTGGTATGGTATCCTCATCTGAATCATCATTCGCGACAATCCTATCGTTATCTAAATCTTCCAAATATGAAGGGATTCCATCTTGATCGTGATCTGCTTGATTCACACTATATAGCTGAAAGCTAAATATTAATGGACTATACGCTGGAATTGTAGCCGTTGGAGAGTTAAAATATGCCAAACCAGATGGTAAAAACACCGCCCCCACACCAAAGTCATTATTAAAGGTAACTGAGTTGTCATTATTAATACTAAAACCTGAAGCTCCACCAAATTCTACAAGGGCTTCTGTTAAGGCAACAACAGCAATACCAGGATTGGATTGTGTAAATGTTCCCGGGTGATCGAACCAAGTAGGATTTGCAGTATTATCAAAAGAAAACTCATTCAACAACTCTCCTCTGTAATTCTGAAAGGTAGAATCTGCAAAGGTAGGATGAGTTCCAACCCCTTCTCTGATTTTTAATATATATATTTTGTGCTCAACTTCGTTACGAGTAACCATCTTAGTGGATAGCAACTCTGAATCTATAAGTGGTGTTTTATCTGAATTATCCCCTGCTATAGAATCAAACTTTATTTTATAATCGAAGCCTTCAGATGGATTCTGAAAATCCTCTTCATTGTAAAAGTGTGTTTGTAAATATGCGATCAAAGCTTCATCATCTGCAATAGCTTGTTCCCCACGATCTCTCACAGGAATGGGTTCTACAGCAGTATCATCATCTTTTTTACAGGATATTAAAGAAATGCTTGTTAGCACTATTAAAATAAACAAATTATTCAATTTCATCATTAGGTAAATTTAAGGCGGCAAGATACAATAATCTTGTATTTTTGCTTAGATTTTAGACAGTTTTAAAGCCTTAATATGAGAGTTGATAAGTTTCTATGGTGCGTACGATATTTTAAAACCCGAAGTCTAGCTACTAATGCATGCAAAACAGGTAAAGTAAAGATCAAAGACGCCAATGTAAAACCCTCTAGAGAAGTTTTTCCTCAGGATAAAATAACCATTAGGAAAAATCAAATAAAATATGAAATTGAAATTCTTGATGTCCCAACAAGCAGGCTAGGCGCTAAATTGGTAGGTCTTTACATAAATGACATTACGCCGAAAGAAGCTTTTGAAAATATGGAATTGCTTAAATATTCTAAAGACTATTACAGAAAAAAAGGTGTTGGAAGACCCACCAAAAAAGATAGGCGAGATATAGAAGATTGGTTAGAAGACAAGAAAGAAGAACCAAAGGAAGAACCGAAAGAATGATCTTAGACGAAAAATATTGGGCGCTTCGCTACAAAGAAAATAGAATAAAATGGGATATTGGCTCGATTTCTAAGCCAATTAAGGAATATATAGACCAATTAGAGGATAAGTCTTTGAGAATTTTAATTCCCGGGTCAGGCAATTCTTATGAGGCTGAATATCTACATAACCTTGGATTTAAAAACGTATTTGTTGTAGACCTAGCAAGGGAGCCCTTAGAGAATTTAAAAAAGAGGGTAACAAACTTCCCAAAAGCTCATTTATTACAAAAAGATTTTTTTGATCTGGACATACAATTCGATCTAATTATTGAACAAACCTTTTTTTGTGCCTTGAATATTGATTTACGACCGAAATATGTTGTAAAAATGAATGAATTATTAAAACCAAATGGAAAACTGTTAGGCTTATTTTTCAATTTTAAAAGAACCAAATTTGGCCCTCCTTTCGGTGGAAGCCTAACAGAATACAAGGAACTATTTCAGCCATATTTTAAAATCATCAAACTAGAAGATTGTTATAATTCCATTCCGCCAAGATCTGGGAATGAATTGTTTTTTATCTTTAAAAAAATTAAATAGTCTATGTCAACTTCAAACATGATCCTTAATAACGAGCAAATTCAACATAAAATTAAACGTATTGCCTATCAGATTTACGAAAGTAACGTAGACGAATCGGAAATAATTTTAGCTGGTATTGCAAGGAGTGGATTCGTTTTTGCAAATAGACTTAAAACGGTACTGGAAGAGATCTCGAATCTAAAGGTAACCTTATGCGAAGTAAAATTAGATAAGAAGAACCCATTAAACGGAGTGAAAACTTCTTTACCTACATCTAACTATCAAGATAAATCTATAGTGCTTATAGATGATGTCCTAAATTCGGGCACCACTTTGATATATGGCATCAAACACTTCCTAGAAGTTCCTTTAAAAAGGTTTAAAACAGCTGTTCTCGTAGATAGAAGTCATAAAAAATATCCAGTAAAGGCAGATTTCAAGGGTATCTCACTTTCCACTTCGTTAAATGAAATGGTTAAGGTGACTTTTATAAAAGGAAAAGATAAGGTGGAGCTACTTTAGTTTCTCAATTATTTCATTTGCTATATCATCTGGAGTTCGGTTCTCTACATTTACCACCAAATCGGACTGGTTATAGTAATAACCACGTTCAAATAAATGTTTCCTAACAAAATCTTCCAGATCATCTTGTGTTGCTAGATGATTTATCATAGGTCTCTGTGCCTTTTCTTTATACAATCTTTTCACCAAAAACTCTACTGAAGCTTTTAGGTACACCATTTTAGACTCAGGAAAGTTTTTAATAAGGTCCAAATTTGTACCGTAACAAGGAGTCCCACCGCCTAGGGACACTATTAAAGATGAAGGGTCTTCCAGTACATCCTCTAATATTTTAGTCTCCATTCTTCTAAAATATAATTCGCCTTTATATTTAAATATCTCCGGAACTGTTAATTCTTCGATAAGCGAGATTTGATCATCTAAATCTATTAGAGGAAACGATAATTTTAAAGCTATTTTTTGTGCAATCAAAGATTTTCCTGATCCCATATATCCTGATAAAAATATTTTCATACTGAAAAAGAGGTGTTTAGAAATTAATTTAAAACAATTACAAATTTATGTCAAATTCTCCTTGAAAAATAAATTAATGATAGTATATTTGCACCCGATTTGCAAAACAACGTAGGTCATGATTTGGTAGCTCAGTTGGTAGAGCATCTCCCTTTTAAGGAGAGGGTCCTGGGTTCGAGCCCCAGCCAGATCACTTCAATTTTGGATGAAAATTCGATAAGTTCTTTTTAAATTTCGATTTGGTAGCTCAGTTGGTAGAGCATCTCCCTTTTAAGG
>JAGXIJ010000022.1 GCA_024635675.1 Gillisia sp. | reverse complement strand
CGCATACACCTCGTTTTTTTCGTTGTCTAGAATAATAAGTCCCGCCGTAATCACCATATCTCCGTAAGTGATTTGCGCCTGATCGTACAAATACATTCTGTTCTCTCTGGGACTTAAACGCATATAATCTTCGGCCTTATAAGCCACAACATCGGTTAATAAAGAAGATTTTTTCTTTAAAGTATCCGTTTGAATAGGGTTGGGGATTAATTTTGTGCTTGTAGTCGTCAGAGAATCAGAAACAGTTACAGTGCTATCTCTCTGCGCCTTGATGCGAACTTCCTCTTTGGTTTTTACTTCTTGGGCCTGAGATAATACTGGGAATATCAGCATTATAACAATTGTAAAAAGAATATAAAGTGAGTTTGTCTGCAATGCTATAAGTGCTTTTTTTGTAAAGAATGGCTTGCTTTTTGAATAGTCAAAATTACATATATTTTTTTAGGTTCCTTTTCGGAATTAAAAAAAATCAATCATTAAAATAATTGCTCTAACAGAATCGTTTACCTATATATGAAAACTACCATACTTAAAGCTTTAGTCTTATTATTATCAGTTGTATTAATATCTGCATATTCTCCAATTAAAAACGATCAGGAGAAATCTAAATTTGTTGTTGTATTAGATGCCGGACACGGAGGAAAGGATCCTGGAAACAGAGGGGGAGGATACCTGGAAAAGGATATAGCTCTAAGCATTATACTAAAGATTGGAGCCGAGCTTGAAAAAAACAAGAATATAAAGGTAATCTACACAAGAGATTCAGATGTTTTTATACCTCTAGAGAAAAGAGGGAAAATCGCAAATGATGCCCAGGCAGATCTTTTTGTATCGGTTCATTGCAACGCCCATAACTCACAAGCCGAAGGTACCGAAACTTTCGTTTTAGGTATCCATAGAAATGCCACGAATTTTGAGGTCGCTAAACGTGAAAACTCCGTGATCTTTTTGGAAGAAAATTATGAGGTGACATATGATGGTTTCGATCCTAATTCCCCGGAATCTTCAATTGGAATGACAATTATGCAGGAAGAATATTTAGATCAAAGTATTCTTTTGGCAGATTTCGTTCAGAAAAAATTCACCAATGACCTTAAGCGTATAGATAGAGGTGTAAAGCAAGCTGGGTTTATTGTACTTCACCAAACCTATATGCCAAGTGTTTTAATTGAAACCGGCTTCTTAACAAATAGGGCTGAAGGTTCCTATTTAAATAGTTCTTCCGGACAAACCAAAATGGCAGATGCCATTGTGGATGCAATTATGGATTACAGCCACAACATTAATCTTGGCTTATTAGATAATCTGGAAAAGAATTCTCAGGAAGTCGCCGTTGCCATAGCGCAAGAAAGCAAAATCGAAGAATTCAAGGACAATTATGAAGGAATTACTTTTAAAGTACAACTTGCTGCAAGTTCTAAAAAGCTAGAGCCAAAATCTTCCAATTTCAAAGGTCTTACACCTGTTTTTCGAGAAAAGGAAGGGAAATTGTACAAGTATTATTTTGGCGCTAGTTCCAGTTATTCTCAAATTCAAAATCTGCATGAAAAAGCAAAATTGAAGGGATATAAAACCAGTTATTTGGTTGCATTTAAGGATGGCAACAAGATTACAGTTAACGACGCGTTAAAATCTCAGTCCAAATAGGAGTACTTTCCTATATTTATTTCTAAATTTGTACGTATCTAAAATAAATACTTTTGAAATATACTAAAGAGGTTAAAACTGGTATCCTGGCAATTGTTGCCATTGTAATATTAATTTTTGGTTATAGTTTTCTTAAAGGTAAAAATCTCTTAGACTCAAACCGTAAATTTCATGCGGTGTATGCAGATGTAGAAGGTCTTTCTCCATCGTCTGCTGTTACTGTAAATGGTTTAAAGGTTGGTCAGGTAACTAAAATAGCTTTTTTAGATGGATCAGGGATTTTACTAGTAACCTTTACCGTTGAGAATAAGTTTAAATTTTCAAAAAATAGTTTGGCTCAAATTTATGGTGGGGGTATAATTGGAGGGAAGTCTTTAGCAATTGTTCCAGATTATGAATCTAAGATAATGGCAAAATCCGGAGATACTTTACCTAGTGATATTGAAGAAGGTATCATGGAATTGGTAAATGAAAGACTTACTCCTTTACAAGTAAAGATTGAAAGAACAATTGTAAGTGCAGATTCTTTGCTTACTGCCTTCAATCAGGTATTAAATACCGAAACAAGAAACAATATCACTCAGACCTTCGACGACCTTTCGGAAACTGTAAGAACTTTCAAGAACACTTCAGAATCTCTAAATGCGATCGTAGCAGGTAATCAAAAGAAATTAGATAGAACATTTACCAATTTAGATGAGATGTCAGGAAATTTTAATAAGTTTTCAGACTCCTTGGCTCAGATTGACCTTAAAGGAATGACCCAAAATTTAGAAAAGGTAATTGCCGATTTTGAGCAATTATCAACCAATTTGAATGAGGGTAAAGGAACAGCAGGGAAATTCTTGAATGATGATAAGGTTTATAATAACCTGGACAGAGCTACCAAGCAAATGGAAGAATTACTACAAGATCTTAAATTGAATCCTAAAAGATATGTTCACTTTTCATTATTCGGTAAAAAACCAGGATCATATCAAGCTCCAAAAGATTCTTTAAAATAGAATAGATCATGCAAATTATTGCTCAAGTTGCCTTTCTTATTGTCCTCGTGGCAGGTATTGCTTTTTTTACAAGAAATATCCGTCGCGTAATTCGTAATGTAAAATTAGGTAGAAAAATAGATAGATCAGACAATCCGGGAGAGCGCTTTGCTAAAATGGCAAGAGTTGCAATGGGCCAGTCTAAAATGGTTAAAAAACCATTTGCCGGTTTTCTACATATCATCGTGTATTTGGGATTCATTATAATAAATATTGAAGTTCTTGAGATAATGATTGATGGAGTGTTCGGAACTCACAGGATCCTTTCATTTCTTGGAGCTGGATATAATTTTTTAATAGCCTCTTTTGAAATATTGGCCCTACTGGTTTTACTGGGGGTTATCATTTTCTGGTTAAGAAGAAATGTAACTAATATTTATAGATTTATAGGAAATGAGCTGAAAGGCTGGCCTAAGAACGATGCCAATTATATTCTATATTTTGAAATGGTTTTGATGATCCTTTTCTTAACTATGAATGGCGCCGATTACCAATTACAACTTAATGGAGCTGTACATTACGCCCAAAACGCTGGGATCGTAGGCTCCTTTCCTATAAGTCAGTTTTTACTGCCTTTGTTTGAAGGACTTAGTAATGCTACCCTCATAATTATAGAAAGAACTGCATGGTGGTTGCATATTGTTGGAATTTTATTCTTTCTTAATTACTTATACTATTCAAAGCATTTACATATTCTCCTTGCATTTCCAAACGTATACTTATCTAAACTAACTGTTCCCGGGCAGTTTGATAATTTGGAAGCCGTTACCAACGAGGTGAAGCTTATGATGGATCCAGACGCAGATCCATACGCACTGCCTGCAGAAGGAGCAGATGAGGAAGTTCCGGAGAAGTTTGGAGCTTCAGATGTTATGGATCTCAATCAGGTACAACTGCTTAATGCTTACACGTGTACAGAGTGCGGGAGATGTACTGCAGAATGTCCTGCAAACCAAACAGGTAAAAAATTATCTCCTCGAAAGATCATGATGGATACTCGAGATAGGTTGGAGGAAGTTGGGGAAATCATCAATGAAAAAGGAAGCTTTGAAGATGACGGAAAGCAATTATTAGACAATTACATATTAAGAGAAGAACTCTGGGCATGTACTACTTGTAATGCATGTGTAGAAGCCTGTCCAATAGGTATAGATCCATTATCTATTATTTTAGATATGAGACGTTATTTAGTGATGGAAGAAAGTGCAGCATCAACCGACCTTGCAAACGCAATGACCAATATCGAGAATAATGGTGCACCATGGCCTTATAATCAAATGGATAGGTTAAACTGGGCAAAAGAAAACTAGATTAAACAAATAGTTTAATTACATAGTTATAATTAACTTAAAATCAGAATCTTGTAATATAGAGATTCGCTTATAATATAAAAATATTTACAATGGCAGAACCAATCAAAGTACCAACAATGGCAGAATACATGGCTCAAGGAAAAAAACCTGAAGTCTTATTTTGGGTAGGTTGTTCTGGAAGTTTTGATGATAGAGCCAAAAAGATCACTAAAGCTTTTGTAAAACTATTACATGAGGCCAAAGTAGATTTTGCTGTACTTGGAACAGAGGAAAGTTGTACAGGAGATCCTGCAAAAAGAGCCGGAAATGAGTTTCTTTTTCAGATGCAGGCAGCAACGAATATTGAGGTTCTTAATGGATACGAGATCAAAAAAGTTGTAACAGCATGTCCTCACTGTTTTAATACCTTAAAAAACGAATATCCTGCTTTAGGGGGTAATTATGAAGTAATGCACCACACCACTTTTTTAAAATCTCTTTTAGAGGAAGGTAGACTTAAAGTAGAAGGAGGAAAGTTTAAAGGAAAACGTATTACTTTTCATGACCCTTGCTATTTAGGTCGTGCTAACAACGTATATGAAGCTCCTCGTGATCTTCTCAGAAAACTTGAAGTGGAATTAGTAGAGATGCGTAAATGTAAATCGAACGGTCTGTGTTGCGGTGCTGGAGGTGGACAAATGTTCAAGGAACCAGAACCAGGAAATAAAGATGTGAATATTGAGCGTACCGAGCAGGCAATGGAGGTGAAACCTGAAATAATTGCAGCCGGATGTCCATTTTGTAATACTATGATGACAGATGGGGTAAAAGGAAAGAATCAGGAAGATAAGATCGAGGTGATGGATGTTGCTGAAATGATTGCAAACGCTCATGATCTGTAATTTTCGATCTAAGAATATTATCCTTACTTTTTTAACTAATAAATTGATGTTAAGGTCAACAATTTAGTGGTACTATATTTGAAGCTATCCCTTTAATAAAGTAGCTTTGTAAAAATATAATTCCACGAAATATGCTTGTACCATTTACCGAATTACCAGATTCGTCAAGAGTTTGGATATATCAATCAAATAGATCTTTTTCAGATCTGGAACTTCAGGAAATAACTACTAAATTAGAAAGCTTTATCACCCAATGGACTGCTCATGGAGCCGATCTCAAGGCTTCTTTTGAAATAAAATACAAACGTTTTATCACATTAGCACTCGACCAACAATTAAATGAAGCGACAGGGTGTTCCATAGATTCTTCTGTGAAATTTATTCAGCAATTAGAGCAGGATTATAAGGTAGATCTTCTGGACAAAATGAATGTGAGCTATAAGCAAGGTGAGTTTGTTGCTTATAAGACATTAACAGATTTCAGGAAAATGGCTAAAGAAAGGGCTGTTAGCAAGAACACGATCGTATTTAATAATTTGGTTAATAATAAAGGAGAGTATTTATCAGATTGGGAAGTCCCTGCTGAAGATAGCTGGCATAACCGATTTTTAAATTAATTTCCGAATGAAAATTCCCCAATTTTATTCAATTTCATTAATTCTATTCTTATTTTTCTCCCAGACAAGTTTCTCTCAAAATAATAATCCACTGATTGCCGAGGATTTTGAAGGACAAAAAGCCTGGGTTGATAGCATATATAGTAATATGACCTTACACGAAAAGGTAGGTCAGTTATTTATGGTAGATG
>JAGXIJ010000144.1 GCA_024635675.1 Gillisia sp. | reverse complement strand
TATCGGGAAACAGCCAAAGGCCTTGGGCTATATAAATATGAAATTATTAAAGAAGTCTTGTTACCTATAGCTAAACCAGATCTTAAAGGGGCCATTTTATTGGCTTTCGGAAGGGCGTTGGGAGAAACTATGGCAGTAATGCTAGTTATTGGTAGTATAGATAAAATTCCACGCCCAATATATAATTGGTTAACTCCAGGACAAACAATTACTTCTAAATTAGGAAGGGAGATCACTGAAACCTCTTTTGGATCTGTACATTTTAGCGCAATGATATTTATGGGATTATTATTATTTATAATTGTGCTTATTCTCACAGTTGTATCTCAAAATTCATCCAAATTAAACGGGAGATTGTATGAGTAGAAAGCTGCAAAATAACTTGTTTTATGCATCTGTAGGAATTGCAGTTTTAATTTGCAGTCTTATACTCCTTTTCCTATTTGGCATAATTATATGGAATGGACTTCCAGCTATTTCATTGGATTTTCTAACCAATTCTTCTACCGAATTTGGTGCCTCGGGGGGAATTGTTTATCAAATTTCGGGAAGCATACTTCTAGTTATTTTTTCAGCTTTAATATGCTTACCTCTTGCCTTAGGAACGGCAATTTTTAAGAGTGAATATTTGAAGAATGAAAAAGCACATAAATGGATTAACACCCTTATTTACAGTCTAAATGGAGTTCCCTCAATAATATTTGGAATTTTTGGTCTAATATTTTTTGTGAATCTATTAAACATGGGAATTTCTTGGTTTGTAGGATCCATTATATTATCCATGATGATCTTACCTACGGTGACTTTATCTGCATATCAATCCATTAACAGCATCCCTACTGTATACCGCGAAACCTCCTCTGCTTTAGGTCTAAATAAATGGCAGGTAATTTGCCATGTTCTTTTACCCCAGGGATTCAGCGGTGCCATCACAGGGTTATTAATTGGAATTGCCAGAGCTATTGGAGAAACCGCACCAATCATGTTTATTGCCACTGCATTTTCTGGAGTGCAATTACCAAGTTCATTTGTAGAACCGGTATTAACACTACCAACACATATTTTAGCTCTTACTCAGCAAGCAACAAACCCGGCTGCGTTACAAAATGCATGGGGTGCAAGTTTAGTATTAGTTATGCTGGTTGTAATTTTTAGTATCTCAGCACTTTTCATTAGATTAAGACATCAAACCATATCAAAAAGATAATGGAACAAAAAGCAATAAAACCGAATCTATCAGTAGTTGGAAAAACTCTTAAAGAAGTTATTCAAATCAAGAATTTCCAGGTATGGATCAAAGAAAATCATATTTTAGCTAATATTCAGCTCTCCATTCCAAAAAATGAGATCACCTGCATTATTGGGCCATCCGGAAGTGGAAAATCCACCTTAATAAGAAGTATAAACAGAATTAATGATGGGATTTCTGGATTGAATATTCAGGGAGAAATCATTTTTAATGGACTTTCCGTTAATGATAAGGATGTAGATGTAGCACAATTACGAACCCAAATTGGCATGGTATTTCAAAAACCCTGTGTTTTTCCGAAATCTATTAAAGAGAATGTACTCTTCGGAATCCAGCATCTTAAAAACTTAAGCAAGCTAGAAAAGTTACAAATAGCTGAAGAGCATTTAAAAACTGTTTCTCTCTGGAAAGAGGTTTCACATCGATTAAATGATAAGGCTATTTCCTTATCTCTTGGACAGCAACAACGTTTATGCATTGCCAGAACTTTAGCTGTGAAACCGGAGGTAATTTTACTGGATGAGCCTACATCTTCATTAGATCCGGTATCTACAAGAGCTATTGAAGAAATGATGGTAAAACTAAAGGAAAATTATACCATCATTTTTGTTACTCATAACATTCAGCAAGCTAAAAGAATTGCAGATAATTTAATCTTTATTTGCGATGGAAAAGTCATAGAGCAAGGACCCGCTTCCAGAATCTTTTCCTGTTCCACCAATCCTCAAACTAAAGCCTATTTAAGAGATGAATATTGCGATTGTTAATCTAATTTATTGATGATGAATTTATTAAAGTCACTTGTAGTAGTGTTGATTTTTATCTCCTGTAATTCTGAGACCCCCAAGCAATTCGATTTAATTATCACAAATGCAACAATAGTAGATGTTTTAGGGGACAGTTTAAATAATTCTCAATTTATAGCCATCTCTCAGGATACTATCAGTTTAGTAGATAACATGTCTAATTTGGGAAAGTATAAAGCTAATCAAACCTTAGATGCTGCCAATAAATTTGTGATGCCAGGCTTATGGGATAATCACGTTCATTTCCGGGGTGGTGATACTTTAATTGAAGAAAATAAAAAACTACTACCGTTATTCTTAGCCTATGGAATAACGAATGTACGAGATGCCGGAGGAGATATTACACCGAGCGTATTAAAATGGAAGCAAGATATAACTAATAAAGAATTGAACGGGCCTACGATTTTTACTTCCGGCCCAAAATTAGACGGAACTGAACCAGCTTGGCCGGGTTCTTTGATAGTTGAAAGTATAGAAGATGTGAAAATTGCATTGGATTCTTTAGAACATCTAAAAGTGGATTATGTAAAAATGTATGATGGAAGCCTGGAAAAGGAATTCTTTTATGAGATCATTAAACAAGCTGAAGCTCGAGGTCTAAAAACAACAGGCCATATGCCATTAAGTGCTAATATATTAACAGCAACAGATCTTGGCTTAGATGGGACAGAACATATGTATTATGTAATAAAATCCTGTTCCCCTATGGCTGATAGCCTTACTCAGACGAATCCTACTTACGGGATGTTCCCAGAAATAGTGAAATCTTATGATCCTGAAATAGCTATGTCTATCTTTAAAAAATTAGCATCAAAGGGTGCATTCATTACACCCACACTGCATATTGGAACTATACTTTCAGAATTAACCGAAGTAGATCATAAAGGAGACAGTCTTTTAAATTATATAGGTCAGGGAATTCAGAAAACATATCATGGTAGAATAAAGTCAGCAAAAAAAGCAAAATTACAAGGGAATACATCCAGATCTCAATTAGGGCAATTGGCAAAAGATATGATCCTTCCATTATACAACTCTGGAGTAAAACTTCTAGCAGGTTCAGATTCCGGAGCTTTTAATTCTTTTGTATATCCCGGGGAATCGTTGCATTTAGAACTGCAAAGCTTATTAGCAGCGGGTCTTACTCCGCAACAAACACTTATCACCTCAATTATAAACGGCCCTGAATTCTTTGAATTGAGCGAATTCTACGGAAGTATTGCTGAAAATAAAGTAGCAAATCTTATAATTCTAGATGGAAACCCATTAGAAGACCTAAAAAACCTTAATAATATACGAGCTACAATAATCAAGGGGAAAGTATATGATAAAAAGATGTTGGATACTATGTTGAGGGATTTAAAGAAATAATTTTGATTAAAATAATAAGTTATAAAATCTCCCATGGAATTTAAAAATGAAATCATTTTAGAGAACGATGTTGTCTTATTAAGACCATTGAAAAAAGAGGATATTTCACTTCTAAAAGAATTTTCTATTAATGAACCTGAATTATGGAAATATTCATTGACTCCTGCTTATGGTATAGAACATCTAAAGAATTACATCGATCAGGCATTGAGAGAAAAAGAATTAAAAACTTCCTACCCATTTATAGTATTAGATAAACGCGCAAACAAAATTGCCGGCTCAACCCGGTTTTATGATTATCGAAAAGTTCACCATACTATTCAGCTTGGTTATACTTGGATTGGCAAAGATTTTCAAGGAACAGGATTAAATAAAAATTGTAAATATTTATTGCTTCAGTATGCTTTTGAAAAAATGAATCTAGAGCGTGTGGAATTTAGAGCTGATGCAAAAAATGCAAAAAGTATTGCGGCTATGAAAAGTATTGGTTGTATTGAAGAAGGCATCCTGCGTAATAATTGTGCAGCACCAAAGGGTCGCAGAGAAAGTATTGTTCTAAGTATTCTAAAAGATGAGTGGTTTGATAGGGTTAAAGCCTTACTTATAGATAAAATCACTAATTCTTAAACAAAATTCTCTTTCTATTATTATTCAATATTGAATTATTATATTGCTAAAAAGCGCTAAATAGAAAAAGGCTACCAAAATTGGTAGCCTTTTTCTATTTAAAATATTTAATCTTAAATATTCAAAAATCCATCAATTATGATCGTCAAATTAACTTCAGCATTCGCTCCTACAGCGATGTTCATTAAGCTAAGTTCAGATGCAGTTGTTGCATCTAAAAGTCCGTTAAATTCTAATTTTCCATCACTATCAGAATCTGAATAGGAAGCAAAATGCAGTTCATAATCCCCAGCTTCCATAAAGTGTAGTCCAAAATCACTTCCATTTACTACAGTACTAGAAACAGCATTTGCAAACTGAACCCCACTTCCATTAGCTTGAGATTCTGATGCAGAAAACGCTCCTTTTGCATAAGCATAAACTACAGTTTTATTAGAGTTATCCCCTGTAACTGTTCCAGAAATAGTTCCAGCGTTTATTGCATTTACAACTCGTACACTATTGGAAAGTTCAGAATTACTAACAAATTTGTATCCTGTACTACCCTCAGCAACTATTGCTTTTCTTAGATCGAAATCCAATACCATTCTGTTATCGGAAGCTTCTTCTACATTAAAACTATCATTAATTTTAATTTCACTTGCCGCAGTTACCAAAGCTTTGGTTTCATTATTAGCTGTTACAATGTAATTAGCTGGTGCATTACCTGAAGCATCAGTATCACTAGCCAAAACCAACACAATATTAGACTTCGCACCACTAGTTAAATCAATGTTTCCTAGGCTTTGAGTTTTACCATTGGTTAGACTACTAATTTCAATAGTAGTTTTTTGAAATCCCTCAAGGGATTGACCATCCACTTTTACATCTGCAACAGTAATAAATGCTGCTTTAACATTAGCATCATCTATTGGTGCATCAGTCATTGCAACTTCTGTATTATATTTTCCGCTTTCTGAAGGAGAAGTTTCATCGTCTTTAGTACAGGAAACTATTACTCCTAAACTTAATACTACTAATCCTGTTTTAAATAAATTATTTAATTTCATACTTAACATATTGAGTTCATCCGGTTGTTAGAGATGAACGATTAATATTTAATTATTAATGCAAAATAGACTGAATACCATTATCTATATAATTGGTATTTCAACCTATTTCACTTATAGTTATCTAAAACGATGCCGCGTTGCATATATTATACATTGATTCAGTTTGAAGTCAAATTTTAACACAATTTAATAAATATCGCAATTTAATTAATCATTTATTAAATATTATTGAATATTTACCAACGAATAATTATTAATTTATTGTGGAAGGTATACCCATTTAAGTAGGAAAATTCCACGGTTTTTTAACTTAAAACCGGATGGATTAAATAGAATTTTATAAAATATAATGAGCTTTAGTATGTAGATAAAGGAAAAACTTGAATTTCATACAAAATTTGGGGTTTTTAAAAGAAATGAAAAAGTGATCCTTAAGCATCAACTTAATATTAAGAATTCAACCATAAATACCTTTAGTACTAACCTGATACATAGACTGCAAATTGATAATATATTTAAGGGATTAAGTATGAAAAATTGTACCAAAAAAAACCCCCTCCATCTTTAGATGAAGGGGGTTTTGGAATTATGGTAACAAAAAAAGACCCTTACTTTTCAGTAAAGGTCTTTCAAAAAAAAGCCCGCCCGAACGTTCCGTTAGGTACGGGCGGGGCGACGACCTCTGATAGCTATCATGGCTCCCCCAAAAATGCAGTACTCCCGACCCCGATGTTTCGGGACTGGACGCTAACGGGCTTAACTTCTCTGTTCGGAATGGGCAGTCCCGCCCCATTGGTTCGGGCAGGCCCGCCTTAACTTTGTGTTAGGTATGGGTACACGCCCAAAGGGGGTCGGGCGGGCTCGCCCGAACGTACCCTCAGGTACGGGCGGGGGTGAGCTTTTACTTAAAGTGTATAAACAAAAAACCCTCCATCATTAGATGAAGGGGGTTTTAGAATTTAGTGTAAACAAAAAAAGCACCTATCTTACGATAAGTGCTTTCAAAAAAAAGGCGACGACATACTCTCCCACAAAAATGCAGTACCATCTGCGCTAACGGGCTTAACTTCTCTGTTCGGAATGGGAAGAGGTGAGCCCCGATGCTATAGCCACCTTAAGGGTTTAGT
>JAGXIJ010000021.1 GCA_024635675.1 Gillisia sp. | reverse complement strand
AGCTTAATGTGTCCACACTAATTAATTTTACTTGTTATTAAACATTCCATTCCCTGCCCCTAGATAAATCTATCGGGAAATCAGGGGTGCAAATGTACAATTATAAATTCATAAAGCAAATAGGACTTTCATTAATTTATTACAACCGAATTGTTTGGTTCTCAGGGACTTTTATAAGCCTTTTAAATATTAAAAATTGAAACGGAATTTATTATTAATATTGGAATGCAATATTTTAATATAAGTAGTAGTCAATAGCTTATTTGGACCTCGAATCTATTCGTTAAAAGTCATATAATAACGATTAAGAGTAAAATTTGTGTTAATATTGTCACAAAATAGTGTGCTGTTGTATTATATTTGCCCGCTAGTACCCCATATATCAAACCCCTACGTTATGAACTTTTTAAAAACTCTTCTAATCTTTTCCTTGGCATTTATAATTTTTTCTTGCTCGAAGGAAGATGGATCCGACTCTAAATCATCCTTTAAAACAAGCAATTTTGCCGCATCTATAAATCCCGATGATTTGGTTGGAGAGTGGAAGCTTGCAACAATGCAAGCCGATACGCTAGTAGATCTCAATAAAGATGGAATTGGGGACCAAAATCTCCTAAATGAATCTTCTTGTTTTAATGATATGAAGGTGATCTTTAAACAGGATAGAACATTTTCTACAACGAATGCTCGACTCGATTTTAATGGGGGAGCAGGAAATTCTGAATTTGTTTGTGTGAAAAACAGAATAGATTTCGGGACTTGGGATATCGACGGAACAGATCTTATTCTAAATATCGATATTGACGGCACTATTTATACAGATAGAAAACCACTAAACTATACTACTTCAACTTTTGGCTTCGATGTATCCAAAGCTGAATCTAATATATATGTTACAGATCCGGGAGATTCTTCAGCCTCTAAAATTCGAATCCTGGCCTTGGAATATACTAGAGTTTAAAATTTTATTTTCAATAAGATAGACCGGTCGATAATAATTGATCGGTTTTTTTATGCCTTATTTTACCGATATAGTGTTTTTCAACCCAAAGGAATAAAGCAAGGACGCGAGTAAAATAGTTAGACCCAACCTTGTTCTTAGATGGGAATATATTCCGGGGAGTGAAATTTTCCTGGTGTGGTCTCAAGGTGTAAATGGAGCGGGCGATCCAAGAGATCATTTATTAACTAGTTTGAATAATCAGATCAAAGGAAACAAACCTGAGAATTTTTTCTTACTGAAGGCTACCTATCGATTTGTGCTCTAGATTAAATAATAATTAAGCAAAAAAAAAGAGCCTTCAATATTGAAGGCTCTTTATAATATAAAAATATTCTAGATTTCTAGAAGGCACTTACGTTCAAACGTCCACCTGTAACACATTTTCCAGTTAAAGAAGATGTTGGTACTGCAGAAGTCATAATAGCACTTTTAATTTGTGCTGCGGTTGCTCCCGGGTGAGAGGCAGCATAAAGTGCAGCTCCACCAGAAACATGTGGCGTAGCCATAGAAGTTCCACTATAAGTTGCATATCCAGAAACCATTTGTCCTTTAGACCTTACCGGTACAGAAGAATAAATCCCGGATCCTGGTGCTCCAATATCTACAGTAGTTGCACCGTAGTTTGAAAAGCTGCTCATTCCTCCAGAATTTGTGATAGATGCAACTGCAATGATATTGCTGTTGGTATAAGATGCAGGGTAAGATAAACTTGCATCATTATTATTTGAAGCATTCCCTGCAGCGGCAATAAATAAAATACCAGCAGTATTTGCACGCTCTATAGCATCGTAAAGACCTTGAGAGAAGCCACCGCCACCCCAAGAATTATTTGTAGCAACTATATTAACACCGTTTTGTTTTAAACCTGTAAAATAATCCACAGCTTTAATCGCATTGGCAGTTGTCCCACCACGTCTTCCTAAGAATTTTGCGCTCATTAATTTTACATTCCAGGCAACACCTGCAATACCGGTTCCGTTGTTTCCAACACCACCAATAGTACCGGCAACATGAGTTCCGTGGTCATCATCTACACCATCAAAAACACTACTGTCATCTCCGTCGAAATCCCAGCCATACACATCATCTACCAATCCATTTCCGTCATCATCTACACCATTTCCAGCAATTTCTCCAGGATTTGTTCCTGCATTAGCTGCTAGATCTTCATGAGTATACATGTAACCTTCATCGATAATTCCTACATAAACGGTGCTTGATCCTGTGTTTCCTGCAGCCCATGCTTCTCCAGCTTGAGTTCCGTATTGGTTAGCAGGTGAAGTAGCATCTCCATACATTCCCCATAGTGTACCATTGGTATAAGAAGGATCGTTAGAAGTTGCGTGGTGATTGTAAATAAAGTTTGGTTCTGCGTATTCTATTTCAGCATGTCCTTTTAATTTTGCAATTGCATCCAAAGTGCTTAATTTAGAACTTACCAAAAGCACTTCGTCTCTGTTGGCAGATTTCATAGCACTAGTTTGAATAGTCTCTACAATAGTACCTCCAATTAAAGATAAAGCGGTACTTCTTGCTTTAGTGCTGGATTTTCCATCAATAAATTTTATAAGCACTTCGTTAGGGACAAATGCTAATTGGTCTTTAGAAACAACTGCTTCTTCTTGCTCAGAAGTGAAGTTGTCTTTTTCACAGGATACGGTTAGTAACATTCCAGAAGCTAGCACTGGAAAAATTAATTTGTTTAATTTCATAATAATAGGTTAGGTTTTAATAATGTGGTTAAAAATTATTTCAGCCCCTAATATATTACTTTTATCTTGAAAATATTGCGAAATTATCAATTATTTGTAGGAATACTCATCAATGTGCCTCCAGCCAGTCTTTTCCTTCCCCTAAATCCACATCTAACGGGACTTCCATCATAAAAGCATTTTCCATTTCCTCCTTTATCATTTTTCTCATCACAGGTAATTCCTCCTTGTATACATCAAACACCAATTCATCATGTACTTGTAGAAGCATTTTAGTCTTGTAATTCCCTTCCTTTAGCTTCTTGTGAATATTGATCATTGCAAGTTTAATGATGTCTGCAGCACTTCCCTGGATAGGTGCGTTTACCGCATTACGTTCAGCTGCGCCGCGAACTACCGCATTTTGCGAATTGATATCTTTTAAATACCTGCGTCTTCCTAAAACCGTTTGCACATATCCATGGTCTCTGGCAAAATCTACTTGCTCTTGCATATAGCTTTTCAATTTAGGATAGGTAGCGTAATAAGTTTCTATTAATTCTTTTGCTTCCCCTCTGGAAAGATCTGTCTGATTGCTTAAACCAAAAGCTGAAACCCCGTAAATAATTCCGAAATTCACCGTTTTCGCATTGCTTCGTTGTTCCCTGGTTACCTCCTCCAGTGGTACATTAAAAACTTTTGCAGCGGTGGAAGCATGAATATCCTCTCCCTTCTTAAAAGCCTCGATCATATTGTCTTCTTTGCTCAAGGCGGCAATAATTCTTAGTTCTATCTGCGAATAATCTGCTGCTAATAAGGTGTAATTCTCATCTCTTGGAATAAAAGCTTTTCTTACCTGTCTTCCTCTTTCTGTTCGAATTGGGATGTTTTGCAAATTTGGATTGTTGGAGCTCAATCTTCCCGTGGCAGCAACAGTTTGCATATAATCTGTATGCACTCTGCCCGTTGTTTTTTCAACCTGAGTTGGTAAAGCGTCTACATAAGTATTCTTCAGTTTCACAAGGCCTCTGTATTCCAATACGCTTTTAATGATCTCATGATCTGGAGCTAAATAGGAAAGTACATCCTCACTTGTGGAATATTGACCTGTCTTCGTCTTTTTTGGTTTCTTTACCAATTCTAATTTTTCAAAAAGAATGATCCCAAGCTGTTTTGGAGAGGCGATATTGAATTCTTCTCCCGCTTCTTCGTATATATGTTTTTCCAGCGTTGCGATATCACTCACTAATTCTGAAGAAAGAGAATTTAAAAAATCTTCATCAAGATTGATGCCTTCCAATTCCATATCTGCCAATACTCTCACCAATGGAATTTCTATTTCATTGAAAAGTTTTTCGGTTTCTGCTTCTTTCAATTCCGGCTGAAAATGTTGTTTTAACTGCAAGGTGATATCTGCATCTTCTACGGCATATTCGGTTTGCTTATCTAAAGGAACATCCCTCATGTTGCCTTGATTCTTTCCTTTTTTACCAATAAGTTCTGTAATAGATTGTGGGGTATAGTTGAGATAAGTTTCAGCAAGTACATCCATATTATGACGCATATCCGGGTTGATAAGATAATGCGCGATCATGGTGTCGAATAAATCACCTTTTACATCGACCTTATATTTTGCCAGAACCTTTATATCATATTTTAAATTCTGACCTATTTTTTCTATTCCTTCAGCTTCAAAAAATGGGCGTAGTTTCTCAATTATTGCTTGCGCTTCGGTATCATCTTCCGGAAATGGCATATAAAATCCTTTTCCCGCTTCCCAAGAAAATGCAATCCCCACCAATTTTGCCTCCAACGGATTTAAACTGGTCGTTTCCGTATCAAAACACACACTTGTTTGCTTTAATAAATTTTTCAGAAACATCTCAATCGCCATACTGCTGGTAAGACTTTGGTAAACATGCGCAGAAGTTGATAAGCCATTTCTGCTGGAAGTCTCTTCAATAACAGTAGCATCGCCACCAAATAAAGAAAATTGTCCGGCACCTGCAGTTGGATCTTTTACTTGTGCCTTAGCAGAAGGTGTTCCTGAAACCTGAGTTGGAGTTGCGGTTTGCTCTCCCGAAAATAATTTTAAGAACTGATCCTTCAATCTTCGGAATTCCAGTTCCTCAAACAATAACTGAACTTTCTCCCCATCTGGTTGAGACAATTCATAATTTTCTGCATGAAACTGCACATCACAATCTGTAATTATGGTGGCCAGTCTTTTAGAAAGTATCCCTAAGTCTTTGTTAGCCTCAATCTTCTCTTTCATTTTACCTTTCAGCTTATCTGTGTTTGCTAAAAGTTCTTCCATACTTCCAAATTCAGCTAAAAATTTCTTCGCTGTTTTTTCACCTACTCCGGGAAGACCGGGGATATTATCGGAAGCATCTCCCATCATTCCAAGAAAGTCTATCACCTGTTCTGGGCGTTCTACCCCAAATTTCTTCTGAACTTCAGGAATCCCTAAAATTTCAATTCCGTTCCCCATTCTTGCAGGGCGATACATAAATATATTTTCTGAAACTAACTGAGCAAAATCCTTATCTGGAGTAACCATAAAGGTTTTGTAACCCTCTTTCTCTGCTTGTTTCGCCAAAGTTCCAATCACATCATCTGCCTCACAACCCGGTAATTCTATTACAGGAATGTGCATTGCGCGAAGTATATCCTTTATATATGGTATAGATATCTTTATAGGTTCAGGAGTGGCATCTCTATTTGCTTTATAATCTGCATATAATTCGGTGCGTTCATGGCTTCCATCCTTGTCAAAACATACAGCTAAATGATCTGGTTTTTCCCTACGAATTACATCAAAAAGGGAATTTGTGAACCCCATAATT
>JAGXIJ010000143.1 GCA_024635675.1 Gillisia sp. | reverse complement strand
TATCATTTTTAATTATTATTTTTCTATTCTAACTCCTTTAAATTTTCCTCTAGATGTTTTAACGTCCATAAACTTTCCGGTTTCTATATCCCGTTTTACATAAAGATTTGTTTTAGGGTTTAATACCTGTGAGCGTTGTTTTACTGCTCCTTTTCTTGCGTTGTCACCAATAGGTTTGTTTGTAGCCATTTTATTTTTTTAAAAAATTATTAATGTTATCTATAAGTACTATGCTCATAATATTTTATAATTTGCCATCTACATGGAAAAAAAATAAAACATGTGAGCATATAACTAATAGAAAGCGCTTAAATGTTAAAAATTAAAAATGAAATTTCAGAAATCCTTAAAAATTGTGATATAGATAGCTTGATTAGAAGAATGCAAGCATTTACTATTAGCAAATTAGGATACAGTAAAAAAAATTATGATGGCTTAGAGCCATTGGATTTTGTGTTCGGAGTATTTGAAAAAGCTTTAACAGGAGTTAGAAACTGGGATAAAAGTAAAATAGACTTTGATGAGTTCGTTTTTGGCTCACTTAAGAGCGATATTTATGCAGCTATAGAAAAAAAGAGAAGACGTACTGAAGTGAAAGATGAAGAGGAAATTGATGAGTCTTACATTTTAGATATTCACGTAATTTCTAACGAAGTTGGATTCGAAGACACTACTACACAGAAAATTGATTACAATACTGAAAAAAAGAATTTTTTAGATAAACTTAAGGATGCTGAAGCAACTGACATTGAAATATTAATTTTTGAGTGTTGGTGTGATGAAATATTCAAACCTCAAGAAATTGCTGATTTTCTTGAGCTAGATGTTGCTACAATTTACAATGCCTTAAAACGTTTGCAAAAAAGGCGTAAAACAATTTTACAAAATTAATCATGGATAAGTTAAAGCAAAATATAGATAAGGGTATAACAGAATTTTATTTAAATCTTGATATCGATATTATTAAAAAATCCTTAAAAGAAGATGGAGTAGATGTATTAAATGAAGATGAAAAAATATCTAAATTTTCCAAGAGAATTAAGTTTATGAATAATGCCATTATTGCAAAGGAAAAAACTGATAATTTATTAGATTTAATTGCCAATAAATTTCGAGAAGCTATTGATAAAAATATTGATAAACCAATTGCTTCATTGAAAAAATTAATTGAAGATAAAGAACTTTCAGTTCAATTTAGAAATTTGGATAAATTAACAGAAGATGAGATAAAGGAAATTATTAAAGGAAAAAATTTAGTGGATTTGATGGATGAATTAGATGAAGAAATTGATTAAATATACTAAAGGTTCTGCATGTGCTAGAAACTTATTACTTGAAAATGGATTTGATGATTTAATTGATTTCCCATTAGATTTATTTGTAAGTGGTTTAGGTGCTACAATTTTATATAAACCAATGATTAATTCTGATGGACGTATTATTTTTGGCAAAAAAAATACAATTATTGAGATTAATGATGGTATTTCTTTTGAAGCAAAAAAACGGTTTACAATTGCTCATGAGATCGGTCATTTAATCATGCATAAAGGCGTCGATATTCACAATGATAATGAAGCAACAATGTCTTGGTTCAATAATAAGGAGAAACAGGCTAAAAACGGTAGAGTAGAGTATGAGGCTAATCAATTTGCATCTGAACTTTTAATGCCAAGTGCTATTTTCTATGAAAAGCAAAAAGGAATAAAATTTTCACCTCAACTGTTGAGAGATTTATCAATTTTTTTTAAAACAAGTTTAACTTCAGTTGCTTTTAAATATATTGAATTAGGTGATCATCCTATTTGCTTGTTTCATTCATATAATAAGACAGTAAAATATTGGATGAGAAATATTGATTTTCCTCATTTTATTATTGATAAAACTAAATTAGTACCACCAGAGGATTCTGTAGCAATGGAGTTTTTTGAAAAAGGAAAAATCTATACTAAAGAAAAATCCAAGCAACCTATCTGGAAATCTACTTGGTTAGAATTAAAAAATTGGGAAAATGATAATGACTTTAATTTTTATGAATTTTGTATAATAACTCCAATGTATAATACTGTTATAAGTGTTGTATGGGAAGAATAGTCTTTTGTTTTTTTAGTAAAATAGAATCTTGATGTGAAACCCGGCCTCAGAAAACTTTGGTTAAAACAATAGGTGAATGAGCGTTAAGCGCTTTCGCTTTAGGGATCTGGTAATAAAGTTTCTTAACCATTGGAACTATTCAAGGGACTTCAAAACAAAGTAAATAAATATGAGGTTTCCTAAAGTGTAGCGATTGAGCCGTACATTGTTTCCTAAGTTTTGTGCAGCCTTGATTTTTTTGTTTAGCTCACGCGTTAATATTTTATTGGAGTTCTTGAATTTCCTAATGTCGATTTCTTTTTTCATCAAAAATAAAAGAATAGGTTATTTAATTTGTGTTAAAATTTCTAAAACAATAAATAGTAAATTGTCATTAATATTAAGACAAATGTCATTATTTTTTAATATCTTAGATAAATTAAATTTCAATTATGGCAACTAAAAAGAAGACAGGACAGGCAAAACCAGTTAAATATGTTAGACAAGCTGCTAGTATACATAAAAAAGTTACTGTTGGGAAAACTGTGTATAAGAAAACGGCAGTAAGTGAGAATGTGGTTAAAATTAGCTTTGAAGGAAAACCAAAAAAAATTCTTGAAGCTGTCTCTTATGATTGGAATGATGATTCTCGCGGCTTTGAATTGGTAACGGTCATTAGAGATGGTATTGATTATAAAACATTTGAAAGCGTTGCGGTTAAAACACCTCTAAAGGATAAAGACTGGGCTATTGTATTGGACACAACTTTACGCACACTCGTCAGATATAAAAAGGATAATAAAACTTTCGCGCCAAAACAAACAGAAAAGATTGTTGAAATTCAGCAGTTAATGCAATACGGGGAAGAAGTTTTTGGAGATATGGATTCCTTTCATTCTTGGCTGATGATGGATAATGTTGCTATGGGCGGTGTAAGCCCTAAAGAATTGCTGGACACTTCTGTAGGCCTAGGTATTGTAAAAGATGCCTTAGGTAGAATAGAGCATGGTATTTTGGCATGATTGTTTATAGAATCGCGAGAGGGAAATACAAAGATGATTTATCAGGCACTGGGGCTGAAATAAATGGGGGCAGATGGAATAACAAAGGAACTCAGGTTTTATATACGGCATCATCGATAGCCCTGGCTATGGCGGAAGTTGCGGTGAATGTTCCTTTTGGTATTTTACCTAAAGGTTATTTTGTTATTTCAATTGAAATACCTGATGTCAATATCTCCCTTGTTCCTGTCAAGAATTTAAAGGGTACGACATGGGATTCCCATCCTCCTTCACATATAACACAGAAAATCGGTGATGATTTCATAAAAGCCAACAAAGACCTAATTCTAAAGGTTCCGTCAGTGGTTGCTCCTGGAGATTTTAATTTTTTAATAAATCCCTCACACGTTGAATTTTCAAAGGTCAAAATAATAGAAAAAAGTCCTTTTGGTTTTGATCAACGATTATTTAAAAAGAAATAATCTGTTCGAATAATAAATTATTTAAAAGTTTATTGACCCAAGTAGGAAAGCTTCAATTTAAGCAACTGATATACTGGGATATTATACACGAGTTCTATAAATTTATCCAGTGGATGAATTTGTAGAAGCTGCGAGATGATGCGGCTGAGGGAATTATAGCTTACGAATGTTTAACAAACTGTAGGTCGTAATATAGCTGTTACATAATTGCTATCGATATGATCCTAAAGGCGTCATATCTGCATTTATGTAAAATAGAACTAAAACAGTTCTATTCGCTATATTACCTATAATTACATTTGTTCTATAATTTACATTATGTAAAATAGGTTATTTGAAAAGGCCCATTTTACATATTTAGTGAGGGTTTTAAGAAATTGGATGCCGTATAGCTTTCCATAGTTCTTCTAATTTGTTGGTAAATTAATAAGAAAGCAATCTTAAGCCTATTTATAATAGTTTGGAAACTTGAAATACATTAAATCAATCAGCTCTTAATATTCTTATAGCCGCAAGACTGTAAATTTTTCAATGAAAACAATTCCCTGTCCTATTTTGTTTTCCTCTAAATACTTCAGGCTTTAGCCGCCTTAAGTTCTGTCTTTTTAAAAATCAATAGATTATTTTTGCCCAATGCAAAAAAATATCCGGACTTCGCAATTAGAATTTGTGGCACTTATGGCGTCATTGATGTCTGTGGTGGCATTAGCCATCGATGCTTTATTGCCGGCTTTGGATATTATTGGGATTACAATTGGGACTACCGAAATTGTGGATAACCAATTGCTCATAACGATGATCTTCCTTGGTCTTGGATTTGGTCCTTTGATTTTTGGGCCTATTTCAGATAGTATAGGAAGAAAACCCGTTGTTTACATGGGTTTTACCCTGTTTATCCTTGCCAGTTTCATCTGTGTAAATTCAACAAGTTTAGAAATGATGGTTATAGGAAGGATCTTGCAGGGAATTGGCCTTTCCGCTCCCAGAACAATGAGTATTGCCATTATCCGAGATATGTACAGTGGGGATTATATGGCGCGTATCATGTCTTTTGTAACCGTTGTTTTTATATTGGTTCCCGTTGTTGCACCGGCTTTGGGTAAATTTGTTCTTGATCAATACAACTGGCGCGGGATATTCTATATACAGGTACTCATAAGTATTTTGGTTTCGTGGTGGTTTTGGAAACGACAACCTGAGACTTTATCAATTAAAAACCAGAAAAGCTTTTCCAAAAAGGGTTTTATAGGTGAATTTAAAGAACTCATAAAATATAAAAGGACCCTTGGTTTTACCATTATTGCCGGGTTTATTACTGGATCTTTTATGGTTTACCTAAGTAGTGCCCAGCAAATATTTCAGAATCAATATAATTTGAAGGATGAATTTCCATTCATTTTTGCCGGCCTGGCAATAGCTATAGGTTCGGCTGTTTTCCTCAATGGAATATTTGTTATAAAGTTTGGGATGGAAAAATTGATCACCACTGCTCTAGTATCATTTTTTGTGGTCTCGGTGGTATATGTTGCCTTATTTTATAATACCCCGAATCCGGACGTTAGTGTTTTGTTCCTATTTTTTGCACTGCAATTTTTTAGTATTGGTTTTCTCTTCGGAAATTTACGCGCAATGGCTATGGAACCAGTAGGACATATTGCAGGGATCGCTGCTGCCGTAACCGGTTTTATTTCTACTATTATGGCAGTTCCTATCAGTATCTTTATTGGAAGGTTTATTTCTGATACAGCTCTGCCTCTGTTTATTGGATTTTCAATATGCGCAGCACTGTCAATTGGTCTGATTATTTATATAAAAGCAGACGAGAAACGAGCTACTGTGACTCTCTAAAACATAAGTGTTTTTACCAAAACTAGACAGAATATTAATTGTAGGTAGTGGGCAAATCCACTTCTTAATAATTCTGGAACGATCAGGTAAACCTTTTAACTCAATTTTTAGGTTGCCATATACAAAAACCTTGCTTTTTAATTCGGTATCTATACTTAGGTTTTGAGTGGCATGCACAAAAATATCATTATTATTGGAAGCAACTAAGCTAGCCGTATTCGCTTTCATCTTCTAAGCATTCAAGTCCGATGAATTTTTCAAATTGAAAATAGCAGTATTCACTTTTCCATCGATGATAATTAATTAGTGCGCTACCCCTGCTTCAAAGGCTTCGCTCCATTTAGATGCTACTCCCACAGCAGGGATCAGTTCTGCAAAAATCCGTAGATGCCTACGCTCATAATGTTTATTCTTATGTAGTACTCCAAGTTTAAGGTTTAGCTCGCTATCGATAGTCTGTATCTCAGTTTTAGCAGAAATAGGTACAGAAACTTTTCCCAGCACATCATCCTCAGTTTCTTGTGGGATGGCTGAAATATTACTTTCATCCCAATTGTTAAGCAAGACAGGTATATCCTTTTTTCCACGAATATCATAGGCATATAAATACAGCATATAATCCATGTTCAGGCGAAGATCAATAGCATGGAATTCAATTTTTATATGCACCGAAATTCTAGTTGAATCGATTCCAACCTCAATAATCTCCGGAAATTTAGACGGATTTACCGCCAGGATCTTAGCCATAGGAAACGATTTTATATAAATACTTTATTTTTTTATAATACTGGATTTATCTGTTAGCCCTTTTACCTCGATCTTAGGGTTCCCATACACAAACACCTTACTTTTCCCCTTAGCATCGATCACCAGGTCTTTTGTGACGTGCATATAAATATCTGTGTTATTGGATGCATTTAAGGTGGCATTAGTAGTTTTCATTTTCTTTGTTTTCAAATCGGCCGTACCATTAATGTTAAACATCGCTGTATTAACTTTCCCATCCATATCCATTTGCGCCGATTTGGATAACTGAACCGATAAATTATCGGCATTTATTTTTCCTTTTAGATCTGTTCTGTCTCCAAGATTTACCGTGACTTCTTTAGATTTAAGATTTAGTTTACCTCCGGAATTCTTTGATAAAATGATACTCGTATTTTCTGTTTTTAGATCAAGATCGAATTTCGAGGATTCTTTACCTAAAAGACTAAACATTTCTGATGATAGCTCTCCTTGGGATTCCACTTCAGCATCATCATTTAAAATAAGTTCGGAGATCTCTTTTACACTCAAAAACACTTCTAGTTTTTTACTCCCTGTAATTTTTGCGGTAGTGTGTATTTTTAAAACCCCGTTTTGTACATCGAAATTCACCACTTTAGCAAGGTTTTTATCGGTTGTAAGTACATAACTGTTTCTATTACTTTGTGCTACGGTAACTTTCAAATTGTTATTGACTTCCAAAACATGAAATTCCTCGTCTATGGAGTTAGTAACTGATATTACGTCCTTATCCCCTTTTATTTTTTCTGGTCTTTGAGCCATACATGCAGTTGTAAGGCCAAGGAATACGATTAAGCTTAAAACTTTTCTCATTATTTCTAAGTGTTTAGGTGTGAATGAATTCAAATATTAATAAGCTTCAAAATTTTGAGGCTTATCAATATACGACACAAGTATCTGATTTACAATATCTTGTACGCCTTTTTTGGTAGCCGAGAAGCGAAATTTGTTAAAGCTTATAATCAAATTTATTTTAAGCTTTATAATTTAAATATGATAAAAATCAGCTAATGCCAATACGTGAGTATATTTTTAAAGGCATTAGTTTTAAAGAATGGCTTTAATAGCGGATCGTTCTCATAGCTTTCTGAAGTGAAATAATAGCCATCAGAGACCGCTTTTAGGAGATAATTCATACTTTTAGTTTCGTCACCAATAGCTCCATAATATTGTGCTTTTAGATAGGCCGGAGTTCCAAATTGATATTTAGCATCGATGGTATCTAACTTGCTTATTAAAATTTCTGCCTGGTTGGTCTTACCTATATTATAATTTGAAATAGCCAGTTTTGTTAATGTTTCAAGATCTTTTGGGTCTTTATTAGACACGTTTTTAAACAGTGTTTCTGCATCTTTAAAATTCTTTAAATAAAAATAACCCAAAGCCTTAAAATTGCTTTCCTGCTCCCCCGCTTCTTCCACACTTTTGGTGAAATAAGAATTAGCGATTGCCTGCTCATTTAGTAATAAATATTCTTTTCCCAAATATATGTAGCTGCTCAATAATGACTTATGATCATTTTTTAAAGCAATATTTGCTAATAGTTTATGTAATCCAATGCTGTCCCTGGAACGAGCATATGCCGACATTAATGGCTTTTTTAGATACATATCGTCCACCTGATCTACCAAAGGAGATAACAGCTTAATGACATCCTTATGTTTTTTAAGAGCCACATTGGCAAGTCCATTTATATAATAGCGGTCTTTACAAATGCGACAACTTTCAACATCCATCGGCGTCATATCTACAGCATTATAGATCGCTGCTACATCTTCCGGTCGGTTTACAAATTGCAAGGCGAGCACCATTGCGCTGGAGTTGGTTTGAAGATCGAAAGGCGCAATGTTATATTCTTTCAAAAGAGTATTGTAGACCTTCTTATTATTACCTTCTAATAAATAGTTGTACATGTTTAGCAGATTCATCTGCCTGGAATTATTTATGGAATGTGGTACGATTAGATTTCGTAAAGAATCTGCTTTAGTATATTCTCCTTGATTGTAATAATAAGCCACCCGTAATACCTTTGGTTCAAAATAAGTACTGTCTATAGCTATTGCTTTATTCAATAGATCCAGATACAGTTTGACATCACCAAAATTCGATTTGGCATTTAAGAGATGTTGATAAGCTTCAAATTTTGGTGGTTGCTCCTGTAACGAAAGTTCTGGTCGCTCCTGAGTAGTTAGATAGGTTAAAATAACTTGCTTGAGATCCTCTATACAATTTAATGGCATGTCCAGGCTACATTCATTGTCTTTAAAAGACATAATTATATCCTTGTTCCCACCCTCGATAAGAGAACATTGAAAATAGAGTTCCTCCCCGTTTAAATAATAATTCCCGGTGATGATCTTTCCGGGTTTAAAATATTTTTCTACCATCTTTTGGTCGTCCCCCATCTTATTGTCGAATCCTGCAGCACTGGAGTATTCACTAATGATTTCCGGGGAAATAACCTGAGCTACCTGATTTTCTGTGATCCCATGAATGATCCAATCTGCGGCCATCTTACCAATAATATCGTATTTTTGATCCCCTGTATTATTACCAAAACGCAAAACTGCTATTTTATCACGCTCATCATGTTCAATTTTTATAATGCCGGCCTCTGCGAAATTATTTTGAAATATGAACAACACCGATAAAGCACACAGAAAAATCACAAAACTTAATCCTGTGAAATAGATTTTTTTAAAAGAGGTGATTTTTTTTGACTCTTTTTCTATTATAAGACTTTTGTCCTTGGAAATTTTCACCACACTAAATTTCCAAATTAAAAAAATATAGATTGGAAAACAGATGAAAAGAATTATGATGAGAAAGGTAACAGATCTTTCCGGAAGCCCTAAAGGTTGTTGTATTAGCGTTAGCACTTGAAGTAAAACCCAACTGGAAACCACATAAACAGAAAGCAATTTAACTACTTCCCGATCCTTACATTCCTTTAAAAATTCTTTTGATTTCATGCTTTATTTAATTTAAATAGCAAGCTAAAAATTTGATGTAAAATGATTTCTTGGGGAAGTAGGAACTAAGATAGCAATTATTATAATTGAAATTTACAGTCTCTGGAGTTCTTCCATGGGGCATTCCAAATTTTTGGTAATATGAATGTTTTTTAAGATGACTCCGAATGAAGTATAAAATGCCAAATAAATTCTAAAATAGGCTGCCTCTACCCAACTTTTAAGAGATTTATTGTAATTTCCCATCTACTAATCCAATCACTAAAATCTAAGCTTTATGGCGGGTAATTCTAAGATCGCTATCTACGGCGCAATTGGCGCTAATACATTAATTGCAATAGGAAAATTTATTGCCGCTTTCTTTACCGGAAGCTCTGCAATGCTTGCAGAAGGGATTCACTCTTTAGTAGATACCGGAAACGGATTATTGCTCTTACTTGGTATAAAAAGATCTAAGCAAGAACCAGATGAAATGCATCCTTTTGGCTACGGAAAAGAGGTTTATTTCTGGAGTTTTGTGGTGAGTATTCTCATCTTTGCCTTAGGGGGTGGATTTGCAATTTATGAAGGAATCCATGCCTTACAAGATCCCCATATAATTGAGGATCCTACATGGAACTATGCTGTTCTTATTGCAGCCATGCTTTTTGAAGGAACTGCGCTATTTCTGGCCTTAAGGGCATTTAATAAATCTAGAGCGACTTCGGGAAATATAATTAAAAATATCATTCAGAGTAAGGATGCAGCCACCTTTGCTGTAATTATTGAAGATGCAGCAGCTGTAATTGGTTTAAGTATCGCTTTAATAGGTGTGTTTTTATCTCAACAACTTCAAAACCCTTATTTAGATGGTGCTGCTTCGGTTTCTATTGGAGTATTATTATTGTTAGTCGCAACCTTTTTGGCAAAAGAAAGTAAGGGGCTCCTATTAGGAGAAAGTGCTAACCCACATGTTATTGCCTCGGTAGAAAAGATTATGAAAGAGCATCCGGAAGTAAAGGATTGGGCGCTTCCACAAACGATGCATTTTGGACCCGATAGTATCCTTTTGGTTATAGAGATCGATTTGTTAGATACCATGGAGCTAATGGATGCCGAAAATACAATGGAACAATTAAGAGTAGAAATTCAATTACAACAACCTTCTATCACACAAATTTATATTCAATCTGCAAATAATCTTGGAACTTAGGTGTATTTGAATACATATTAATTTCATGAGTTTCATTTTCAATAAAGTAATCATAAATCTTTGCTAATTCTAAATGAATAGTTTGTAAAACGATAGAAAAAAGAGTTTCTTAGACAGTATATAAACCCCTATAAATTATAATAATATGGAAGCTATATTTCAGTTTGTTCAGCTAACCAGAAGTGACCGCCTAGAAGCACTAACTCAAAAAAAACTAGATAAATTAGAGAATAAATACGATTGGATCGTTAGTGCCGATGTTTTCTTTAAAAAGCAAGATGGTGAAGAGCCTAAAGGATTTATATGCAATATAAAATTAGGAACTCCGGGAGTACAAATTTTTGCTGAATCTGATAAAGATTCTTTTGAAGCTGCAATCGCGGAAACCGTAAATGATTTAGACACACAACTTTCTAAGCGTAAAGCACAGTTGAATACACATTAAATAGTTGTTTTTCGATCTTTAATGATCGAAAAACAGAAAAGTCTGAAAGGTAAATCTAAAGCCGTCAAGCTGAACTTGTTTCAGCTTCTAATTAATTTAGATCCTGAAACGAGTTCAGGATGACAATAGAATTTACTTTTCAGGCTTTTTTTTATGTTTTAAGGATTCTCTTTTTCTTAGTTATCTGATAAACTTCCTCCCATTTCTCTTTCTTCCAGATGTTCTTTAAATTCGTTTATAATTCCACCCTTCAATAGAATATTGATTTGCCGTTTACTTAAACTATGCTTGGTGGAAATCTCTATAACTTCCCCATTTTCTTTTTTGATAATTACCTGAATATTCTTACTTTCTGAAACACTTTTAGGAACATTTTTAAGTGAGACCATATCTCCCTGATCGATCTTATTATAATCTGCCATATCTGTAAATTCCAAGGGTAAGATCCCAAAATTCACCAGATTTTGCCAGGCTATTCTTGCATAGCTTTTTGCCAATACAGCCACCTGACCTAAAAATTTAGGCGCTAAAGCTGCATGTTCCCTACTGGATCCCTGGGCATAATTTTCTTTTGCAACAACAATATGTCCACCATGTTCAGATTTGGCTTGCATCGCCCTATCGTAAAAGGTATTATCTATCACTGTAAACGAATATTTACTGATCTCGGGTAAATTACTACGGAAAGGCAATACCTCTGCCCCTGCTTTCAATATTTCATCTGTAGATACATTATCTCCCATTTTTAGAAGTACAGGAACTAAATAATTCTCCTGTAGATGCTCTATGTGTGGTAAACTTTTAATATTTGGTCCTTTAATTAATTGGACGTTAGATCCATCTTCTAAAGGAGCAACTAACATGTCTTTATTAATTTGTTCGATCTCAGGATGAATATATTGTGGATAACTCATTCCGTACAACTTTTCCAGATCTCTGGGATCGGTAATTTTTCCAGTTAAGGCTGATGCTGCAGCAGTTTCCGGACTACATAAATGTACCTGATCGTCCTCTGTTCCAGATCTACTAGGGAAATTCCTAGGCATGGTTCTTAAACTTATAGTGTCCGATGCCGGAGCCTGGCCCATCCCAATACATCCCATACATCCGGATTGATGAAATCTGGCTCCTGCTTTAATAAGGTTACCAAAAGCTTTATTATCTATCATATTCTGGATGATCTGTCTGGAAGTTGGGTTTACATCAAAAGAAACATCACTGTTAACGGTTTTATCCTTTACAATGGCCCCCGCCATCCAAAAATCACGTAAACCGGGATTTGCTGAGGAACCTAACACCACCTGACTAATATTTTTTCCCGCCACTTCACTTACCGGCACCACATTTCCGGGACTTGTGGGTAATGCTATCAATGGAACCAGACTCTCTAAATTTATTTCTTCATAAAGATCATATTCACAACCCTCATCGGCTATAAGTTCACTCCAGTCTTCTTCCCTATCCTGAGATTTTAAAAATCGTTTAGTTTCAGCATCACTTGGGAATACAGTGGTAGTTGCACCTAACTCGGCTCCCATATTTGCAATTACATGCCTGTCCATAGCACTTAATTGTTTCAATCCTTCCCCATAATATTCTATTATTTTTCCAACCCCACCCTTCACATCATGCCTGCGAAGCATTTCCAAAATAACATCCTTAGCACTTACCCAGTCTGGTAGTTTTCCTGATAGCTTCACTCCCCATATTCTGGGCATCTTCACAAAATAAGGTTTTCCTGCAATGGCTGCTGCCACATCTAATCCACCCGTACCTATTGCTAACATCCCTAAAGATCCCGCAGCACAACTATGACTGTCAGATCCTACAAGGGTTTTTCCCGGTATTCCAAACCTTTCCATATGCAAAGGATGACTCACCCCATTTCCCGGCCTGCTGTACCATAACCCAAATCTTTGTGCGGCAGAAAGTAGAAATAAATGATCATCAGCATTCTTGAAATCTGTTTGTAAGAGGTTATGATCCACATATTGCACGGCAACTTCCGTCTTGGCTTTTTTGAGATCCATTGCCTCTAATTCCAATTGCACCAGAGTTCCGGTAGCGTCTTGTAGCAAAGCCTGATCTATCTTAATACCAATTTCCTTTCCAGGGATCATCTCCCCTTTTAAAAGATGTGATTTTATGAGTTTTTGAGTAACGTTAAGACTTTTCATTTTCGTAGAATTTACCCCTTAAAATATCATTTTTGAACGGATTTTAAGTCCTGTTTAACAATATCTTATGGCTTTGTGTGCCTAGAATTAAATATCTTTCTGCTTAACTTAAAACTTAAAATAGTACAGAATGAATGTAATTGTAAAACGAGCGATTGCCGGTGGGGTTGTTTCTACTATTATTATGGGAATTGGAACTTATATTTTGGGCGAAGTCTCAGGATATAAAGCTAAAGAATTGCTTTCCACCTCTCTAGCGGGGATCAACATGCTTTGTAATACAGTGATCTTAGGCTCTTCTACGATTCTAGCGCTTATGTTGCCGCTGTTAAGTTTAAGTATGGGCTCCAACTCCAGATTGACCAAAGCGCATTATGGTAATGTTCTCATGATCGCTAAGTTCGATACCATTCTTATTATCGTATCTGTAATTACATTTTTAATGCTAAACCTTCCAATTACCGAAAGTGAAGAGGTTCCAAGTACTTGGTTTTCGAGTATTTATTATGTGAGTCTTGCTATGGCTGCAATATTAGGGGGTGGATTTGTTGCGGTAGTTACTATGCTTTACGAAACTATTTCTAATGTGATCGAAATTGTAGGCTTAGGTGTAAAAGACCATCCTATGGTGGAGAAAGCAGAAAAAGCAGAGGATGAAGCGGAAGAAGCCAAAGAGGAAGTAGAGAAAAGCAAAGAAGAAATAAAAGATTTAAAAGAGAAAGAGCGATAAATTAAAAAGACTATTCGAGAAATAATTATCAGGGTCACTAAACGGAATTTTGATTTTTTATTGATAAAAAACTAAAATTGTGATCAGTGCGAAATTATTTAGGGAATAGTCCTTTTAAGATTTTATTTTTCAGTCTAGGACTGAATTCTACTAAGTTTATTTAGTATATCTGTTTGTTGTCCATCTTCTAAATTAAATGCGGGTTTTCCATGCAAGGGAAATAAGTAACTAAAATCTTCCTCAAATGCTCCCCAACTTTCAGCCAGTCCAAATTCAGAATTTTTGCTTTCCATAGTTGGTCTTGTAAAAGTGTTTTCATCAATATTATAACTAGAACCTATAGCATCTTCTCCTGTAAATAACATTCCATCATTAATATCTGAATAGATTAAAATAGAACCCCCACCATTTCCAGGAAGGTCATAGATCTTTAAATCAAAATGTTTAACTATATCTTGTTTTGCAGTGACATCCTTTAATTTGTAATCATCTTTAATAGAATTTCGAGGATGGGCATAGATAGGTGCTCCCCCTGCATCTTCAGAAAGTGTTTTTAGATTGGCATATGCATTTTTGTAAACCGAGGAATTACTAAGAATAATTCCCTTTATGGAATACCCATCTTCTACAAGATGTTTCACCGCTGCGCGGGTCTCTTTTTCAACAACATCTATTAAAAGTATATCCTTTCTATTAATATGCCTGATCGCATACCCCTGATTAAATCCATTTTCTTGTTCGCTCCCTTTTATAATAAAAGTATCGGGAATTAATTTTAAAAATTTCCCGACTTCTCCTTGTGCGATAAATTCGGCTGATTGGCTGTTTAACACTTCCATTTTATCTGCTGTCTTCATAAGATATTTCGGTTTTAAATTATAATTTCAATTTACAAAGGGATCAAGTTTTAGCAATTTCCTTTAGTATTGTTTAACGAGAATTTAGGAGTTCATTAACGCGATGACAAAGGCGGAATATTTTCCGTGGTGGGAGGAAGAAAATACGTGTTCTAACTTTAAGTTTTCCCTATATAAGATGGGAATAAAATTCTTGTTCTTTTGAATATTTAAATTAATTATCGGCTCTTCTAAAATTAAGGAAAATTCAGCTATTATTTCGTTTTGAACAGCTTTTTTACCTTCAAAAATTTTTATGGTCGTGTTTTGATCTTTCTCTAATTTAGCAATACTGTGAATATAAGTTGATGTGATCTTAGAAATTGTAACATAGGTTTGACGATCTATCTTTACTATACCATGAATTATTTCACCTTCTTCTAAAGTTATTTCACAATGAAAATCGGTCGGATTGAATTTTCTTGGCAAGTTAAACCTTCGCTGATGAGCCTTGTAGGTTGCTTCCTTTAAGGACCAAAGGAGTTGCAGTGTGTTTTGGGGAACAGATGTATCTGTTATAGTTATTTGCTCTTTAGGATCGAAGAGTTTGTCTAAATAGCGCTTAGTATTCCAATTCCTTGAAATTGTAACTTCAAGATCTATTATGTCATTCCCAATCAATTTTCAATTTTAGCTAAAATAATTCTTTTAGCATCGCCTGCAGTAAGCATTCCTTCCATCGAAGTATTATCTATTTCTATATTGAACTCGTCTTCTACATCTAAAATAACATCTACCAGATTAGCAGAATTTATTTTGAGATCTGTTAGAAAATCGGTTTGATCATTAAAATCGTCCAAACCTTCTTTACGTTGAACATAAGGAGTTACGATAGCCTTTATTTTTTCTAAAATTGTTTTGTCTGTCATGGAGATAATAATATATAGTTCACTTATAAGTGGATATTTAAAAATACTATTTTCAGGAAACTTGGAGCGTAAATATTTTAAATTGCAACATTCAATCTTTCGTCACCCTGAACTTGTTTCAGGGTCTTCCCTGACTTATTTTGGGGATTCTACCAATTCTGATAGCTATCGGAACAGCATGACGAAAAATTAGCATCGTTCTTTATAAGTAGCTTATTACAAAAATCTTAAAACCTGAAACCTGAAACCTGAATATAGTAATCCATTCTAATTATATTTCTTAAATAACACTACCGCATTTACATCTCCAAACCCAAAACTTGCTTTTGCAAGTACCTTAATGGGTTTTTCAATTGTTTTTCGAGGAATACTTTTTTCAGAGATCAGATCCAGGATCTCAGGATGGATTTCCTCACAATTGATGTTAGGAAATATAAAACCTTTTGACACTTCTAAAACACTCGCTACACATTCTATACTTCCAGAAGCACTTAAGCAGTGTCCCGTCATTCCTTTAAGGGAATTAATATAGGGAAAATCGGAAGTTAGATTCAGTGCTTTTACCCAATTAGCGATCTCTACAGAATCCTTACTTGTGGCCGTTAAATGTCCGTTTATTGTATCGATTTCTGAAGAGAGAATATTTGAATTTTTCAATGCTCCTTTTATACAGCGTTGCACAGCTTCATTATTTGCTGCAGTCATGCTTCCTTCAGCTCTCTGCCCACCACTATTAACTTCTCCCCCCAGCACTTCAGCATATATTTTTACTCCTCTCTCTAATGCTGAATCCAGAGATTCTAATACCAAAGCTCCTGCCCCACTGCCTGGTACAAACCCGGATGCATGGGAACTCAAAGGTCCCGATGCAGATTGAGGGTTTTCGTTATAATTTCCGGGTAAAATACGCATAGCATCAAATCCGCCCCATACATAGGGTCCACGATCGCTGCAACTGCCTACAAGCATTCTCCTTGCTTTTCCGGCTTTAATGCGCTCATAACCCATTAAAAGGGCTTCTGTTCCGGTAGTACATGCAGATGAATTAGTAGTTACCTGATTTCCACATCCCAAAATACCTCCTAAATAAGCACTTATTCCACTCGCCATAGTCTGGATGACACTTGTACTTCCCAAACGTCTGGTTTTCCCGGCATCTATTAAATGGATTGCTTCCCGAAATTTGTCTACCCCTAAGATCCCGGTTCCAAAAATAATCCCGCTATCCCAGTCTGGTGAATCCTGATTTGATATTTTCAGTCCAGCGTCTTTCCAAGCATCGGTTCCGGAAATCACTCCATAAACGATCCCACTACTTTTAAGACCTCGTAGTTGTAGGGGAGTGAAGTAATCATTGAGTTTTGATTCCGAAATTTCCGGCTTCCCTCCTATCTGGCAGTTAAAATTTAGGTCTTTAAGTTCCTGATGAAAAGTGATACCGCTTTTTCCAGACCTTAAGGATTCTTCAAATTCAGGGATACTCACCCCATTGGGTGCCGCAATTCCTAAACCTGTAATAACTACTCGTTTTTTCATTTTTATATTCCCTTAATTCTGATAGTTTATCCGATAATATTTCATCTTAATTCTTGAATCTCATGTCTTGAACTTTGAATTTTAAATCTTCATCATTCCCGCAATGGTTCCTCTGCATACTAATTCGTCATTCTTATTGAACATTTCTACCGAACATTTCAATTTATTGAATCTAAAATATTCTTTCCTAGAAATCACCTTTACTTTTTCTCCCGGATATACAGGAATATAAAAATCCATTTGTGTAGAACTCAAAGCAATTTGAATTTCTTCACCCGGATCAATTTGGTCTTGTTCCATACTTTTCAGAAGAAAACTACCTAAACACACTAAACCAATTTGGGCCATACACTCTGTTAAGATCACCCCCGGAGTTACAGGTTTATCTTTAAAATGTCCTTTATAAAAATAGGAGTCCTCGGGAAATGTATAAGTTCCCGTACATCCCTCTTTGTCTATATATGAAATTTCATCTACAAACAGGAAGGGTTTCGTATAAGGAAGCGTGGAAATTATTGAATTATAATTCACTGAAAAGATCGTAATTAGGATTAATGCTTATTTAAGATTATTTTCTAAATTTCCGATTTTGTGCCGGTTATTACTTTAAACTAGCTACATCCAGATTTTCCGTCATGCAGTTCCGATAGCTATCGGAATTGTTTCAGCATCCCAGTAAAAGTCAGGATGAGACCCTGAAACAAGTTCAGGGTGACGAAGTGGTCAAGTTCATTCTGGACGAAATACGGATATACATAATTATTTTAAATGCTCTCCCCCATTTACTGGAATAATAGTTCCTGTGATCCAACTGGCTTCATCCTTACTTAAAAGATACACCACATTTGCTACATCGTTTGGTACGGTAAGGCGTTTAAAAGGATTATGCTTTAGGGCATGCATTCTCAGCGTTTCATTTCCCGGGATCATTTGGAAGGAACGGGTAACGGTAACTCCTGCCTGAATACAATTCGCTCGAATCCCATATCTGGCAAACTCCAGGGCCATACTTCTGGTAATTGCTTCAAGAACAACTTTGGCAGCGGAAACAGCGGCATAGTTCTCCCATGCTTTTTTATTCCCTTCGCTGGTAAACGAAACTACCCGTGCATCCTTGGCAAATAAACCTGCCTGATAGACAGCTTCGGTCCAATCGTATAAACTCAATGCCATTGCATCTATAGTTATCTGGAAATCTATATTTTCAAGAAAAGGGCCTTTCCCACTCATAGGTTTCAAATTTCCTTTAGCGATACTATGCACTAAAGTCCTTATTTTACCTTCTTCTCCTAAAATGGCAGTAATCTCCTTTATAAGTCCCTCTCTTTTATCCTTCCGCACTGCATCTACATTAAAGCTTTCCAGCCGAACTCCAGATTCCCTGATATCCTCAAAAGCCTCTTCTATGTCCGGAATTTCAGATTTACTGTCCCTATGGATTATTATAATATTCATGCCATGTTTGGCAAGTTTTCGGGCCGTTGCGAGACCAAGTCCACTGCTTCCTCCAAGGATTAGAGCCCAATAATTAAGATCTTTAAATTCTGCTACCATTCTATTAAAATTCGTTGAGCCGAAAATCCGGGGCCAAAGCTTAAAAGTAAACCCTGCTCTCCTTTTGGGATTTCCTTTTGAAGAAATCTTTCCAAAACGTACAGCACGGTTACACTACTCATATTGCCGTAAAGACGGAGTACTTCCCGGGTATCGTCTATATTCTTTCCTAAGGTACCAAAAAGATCAGAAACCGTTTGTACAATCTTTCTCCCGCCAGGATGAAAAATAAGATGCTGCACTTTTTCAATATCACTGCTGTTCTTCTCAAGAAATGGATATATAATATTAGGAAAGTGATTAGAAATGGTTTCTGGTACACTTTCATCCAGGATCATTTGAAGCCCGGAATTTGCAAGATGGAATCCCATTAAATGGGTAGCATCAAAAAAATGATACATTTCTTCCCCTATAATTTTTGGGCCAACAGCATCTTCTTCTGAAGAAAGCAATACACAGGCAGCGCCATCGCCAAAGATAGCCGCACTCACCATATTGGCCATGCTAAAGTCTCCTAGCTGAAAAGTAGCGGTAGGACTTTCCACTGCAACAATAGCAGCTCTTTTTCCGGGATTGGCTTGTAAAAATTTATTGGCGTAGATCATACCAGAGATTCCTGCAGCACAGCCCATTTCGGTAACAGGTAGTCTGGTGATATTCTGATTTAGTTGTAATTCATTAATAAGATAGGCATCCAGTGAAGGGATCATGATCCCAGTACAACTTACTGTAATAATAAAGTCTAAGGAGTCTGGTTTCCAGTTATTTTTTTCAAGTGCCGACTTTAAAACATTCTTTCCTAATTTCTTAACCTCCCGAACATAAATATTGTTCTTATCTTCAAAAGAAGTGGCAGTGAATACTTCCTCGGGAGCCATAATAGAATATCGTTTATCTACTCCTGCACCCTCAAAGATCTTGATGATCTTTCTACGGAATCTCTCCTCCTTTTCTCCCAACCACTCCTCTACCAAAGGAATAATATCTGAAGTATTACGAGAATATTCAGGTATTTCTTTTTCAACTCCAATAATTCTTACACTCATAAATTCATTAATTTTTTAAGATCCAACGGTAACGGAAAGCCCACTTCCATTGAATAGAATGTTGTTGTTCTGGAAAATGATTCGCAAGATTTTTTAGATCGATTCTTTTGAAACCTCTAAGAATGGAGATCAATCCGTCCTTTCTGGCGATCTCATTATTTATAAATAGCTTACAAAAAACCTGAAACAATCTATAACTGATCTTGCTTCTGTGAAGATCATTAATTATCACTCCAATGCTTGCTTGATTTTTAAAAACAGCTAAAAGCTTTAGGATCTCTTCGTTCTTAAAATGATGTAATGTCAAGGTGCATAGTACAATATCGTAAGTTTCCTGTTTATAATCTTCACTAAAAATGTTCAAATCGGTAAATTGTATTTCAGGGTAATAGGCAGATCGTCGTTGTGCAATTTCAATCGCATGAGGATTGGCATCAACTCCAATAAGCTCAAAATCAATATTTTTAGATCTTCCCCATTTCGCGATCTCACGCAAAACTGCACCACTTCCGCAACCAACATCTGCTATTCGAAAAACAGCATTAGAAGGAACATTATTTAATAGCTGTTTAATTCCGGTCAAGGTAATTTTATTTCCCCCTAACCAGTTATTAATGGTTTCCAGATCGGTAAGGGTTTGCTCCAGCGCAATACCTTGAAGATCGAAATCATCCATGATCTCTTCCTGTTCGCTTCTTTTAGAGGTATCTATATAATTCATTCTACAGGTTTGCCATGTGTTTTAGAAATTATTCTAGGTAATAGAAAAGGGAAGATACTTATAAGTAATTGAGATATTTCAGAAAAAACAGGACTTAATAAGATCTTTTGTAAGATCCATCCAGTGCGAAGTCGGTTTTTAAAATGAGATTCCCATTCTTTTTGATATTGTTTTTCCATTAGTTCTCTGGAAAAACTCTGTTTTGTAGTATGTTCTAGCACACATTCTGAAGCAATTTTGGCACTATGAATAGCCATTGCCATTCCATTTCCAGACAACGGGTGAATAAGCCCTGCAGCATCTCCCAACATTAGAATATGCTCCTGGATTACCGTTTTTTGCCCGAAGGAAATTTGTGCAATACTCAATTCCTTTTCAAATAAAGGAACTGCCTTTTCAAAAAACATCTTTAAATGAGGGTTTTTACTGAGTACTTCCTTTTTAAAAAGTGTGGGCTCCTTATAGTTTTTAAAACTTTTAAAGGAAGCTAAATAGCAAACATTAATTGCTCCCGATTCTGTTTTAGATAACCCACAATACCCACCTCTAAAGTTATGAAGCATCACCAAATCATCTGGAAACTCATCCAGTTTATAATGTGATTTTACTGCTAACCACTCCGATTTTTGGGATATAAAATCTCGCTTTAACTTCTTGTCTAAAAGTGATCTTTTCCCAAAAGCCCCTAACACAATTTTGGCATGAACCTCCTCATTATTTCCAGTAGTGATTTCAAATTCATCCTTAATAAATTGGATATTATTTACCTGAGTTTTAATAATATTGACTCCTATCTCTAATGCTTTTTTAAACAAAAAATGATCTAAAGCATATCTGGAAACACCTATTCCGCCTAAGGGCAACATCGTATTTACAGTTTTACCTGACGAATTACTAAAAGTAAGTTTATCTATTTTTGTAGGCTTAAGATCCATCAAATCAACACCTAAGAGTTTTAAGTAAGGAAGAATTTCTTTAGATAAATATTCTCCGCAAACTTTATGATTAGGATAAGCATCCTTCTCGAACAAGGTTACATCTAATCCAGATTTTTTTAGATGAATTGCTGAAACTAAACCAGCCAGCCCTCCACCTACAATAGCTATATTTATTTTTTCCACCTGTTGAAGTTACTTAAAAGAATAAAAAAATCCCGAGGATTACTCCCCGGGATTAAAAAAAAGTTGGAAGATGTTCCTAGTTCTTCATTGTAGCTTCTTCAGCTTCTTTCTTCAATTGCTCATTTGCAACGATAGCAAGTCCTACTCTACGGTTTTTAGCTCTTCCCTCTGTAGTGGTATTATCATACTTAGGTTGTGCTTCTCCATACCATTTGGTATCAAATCTACCTTTAGATATTCCATCGCTAACTAAAAAGTTAGTTACAGCTTGGGCTCTATTCCTAGACAAAGTTAAATTATAACTATCACTACCTCTATCATCTGTATGTCCTTCTACTAAAACATCGGTATTTGGATATTCTTTAAAAATAGAAACTAGTTTATGAAGGGTTTCTTTAGATTTTTCATTAATGTTATATTTCTCTGTGTCAAAATAGATTCCACTATTTTCATCGAAAGTAACATTAATACCTTCACCTACTCTTTCTACTTCAGCACCAGGGATCTCTTGTTCAATTTGTTTTGCTTGTTTATCCATTCTGCTACCAATGTATCCTCCGGCTGCACCACCTACAACACCACCAATAATGGCACCTAAGGCAGTATTTCCTTTTCCTACATTATTTCCTACTACTCCACCAATAACGGCTCCACTACCTGCTCCAATAACAGCCCCTTTTTGAGTGTTGTTAGCATTTCGGGTAGCTTCACAACTAAATAAAAGTGTTGAAGCAAAAACTAGTGCAAAAATTTTATTTATTCCTATTCTCATAATTTGATTATTTTAAAGTTTATTAAAATTCATTCTAATAACAAATGGAGATCCTTCCAATGTTACCGTTTGTTCCCAAATCATATTAGTTTCGGTTAAAGAAACTAAGTTGATCCTGAATCCTTGATTTCCTGTGGTAGACTTCCATTTACTATCTGTTGGTTTCAATAAAAAGTCGAAACTTCCACTAGGTGTATTTTCTTCATCTATAGACCAAACGAAATAACGATCTCCGGCAGTACAATTTGAACCGGAAGTTGCATAAGTTCCTGTGTTATTGTTAGACACAAAACTCCAATTGCTTCCTTTAAAGCAATCGGTAGATGCATCATTAAACAAAGTTACATCAAATGTTCCTTGAGATCTTGGATATGTAATAGTATTTAGAGTCCAATCGCCTTTAAAGGTTTTACGAGCCTCTGTAGCTACTTTACTAGGTCCACAGGAAACAATTAAAAGGGCTGTGGTTAGTATAAAAATTAATTTTTTCATAAGGGTAATTATTTTTTTTAAAAAATTAGAAAAAATCCAACCTGATAAAGATATTTTACCTGATTGGATTACTATGTTATACTAAAATTATCTTCTAAATAATCGGCTTACTACAGAAATAACAAGCAAAACAATAAAAATATAAAAGATAATTTTTGCAATGTCTGCAGTTCCTTCTGCAATTCCTCCAAATCCGAAAATTGCCGCAACTAGAGCAATAATCAGGAAAAAAACAATAAGTCGTATCATAATAGTGGTTTAATGATTAGTCAGGACTAAATTACTCTACGCTTAAGCATCTAACAAAAGATTATTAATATTTTAACAAGAACACTGTTAAGAAAACCTAAATACTAACTCCTTTTGCTAATCTTTTATTAATAAGCCATTAATTCCTTTAATTTTTCTGAAATACGCCTTTTTGGAAGGTATTGGTTTTCCAGGTTTGGGGTAAATGGTATTGGAGTCTCCATACTTCCTAATCTCTTGATTGGTGCATCCAAATATTCGAAACATTCTTCTGCAATCTGCGCTGCGATATCTGATGCAATACTTCCGAAGATAGAATCCTCATTAATAATAAGAACCCGTCCTGTTTTTTTAACAGAATTAAAAACGGTTTCCATATCCAAAGGCTGCAAAGTTCTAAGGTCAATAAGATCTACACTCAGGTCTGGAAATTCTAATAAAGCTTCCAGTGCCCAATGCACAGCTGCCCCATAAGATATTATACTAACCTCATTCCCTTCTTGTAAGAAAGCCGCTTTCCCGAAAGGAATAGTATAGTAGTTTGTTGGCACCTCTTGTCGAATGCTTCTATAAAGTGCTTTATGTTCAAAGAATAATACAGGGTTAGGATCGTTAAAAGCTGTATTCAATAATCCTTTCGCATCTTTTGGAAATGCCGGGTAAACTACTTTTAAACCCGGAGTTTTAGTAAACCAGGCTTCATTGGTCTGGCTGTGGAAGGGTCCTGCCCCTACTCCTGCACCACAAGGCATCCGTATAACCACATCGGCCTGTTGGTTCCATCGATAATGAACTTTCGCCAGATAATTTACAATAGGATTGAAACCAGAGCTCACGAAATCGGCAAACTGCATTTCTACCATAGATTTTACTCCTTTTATGGAAAGTCCCATTGCTGCAGCTACTATTCCAGACTCACATATAGGAGTGTTTCTCACTCTGTCCTTTCCGAAATCGGTTAGACTATTTTCTGTAATTTTAAAAACCACACCATAATCTGCAATATCCTGACCCATCAAAACAAGATCTTCATGCTTGTGCATAGATTGTTTTAATCCTTCAGCAATAGCATCTATAAACCGAATGTTTTCTACTTCCTTACTTTCTTCAAAATGCTTATATTCAAAGGATTGATATACATCATTTAACTCTTCACTTTCAGAAGACACAACCACTTCTTCATCAAAAGCTAGTTGTAGATTTTCATCAATTTCGAGTTTGATCTCCTTAACATAACTCTCATCCATCTCCTCTGTAAGGATATTTCTCTCTATTAGATATGTTTTGAAATTTATTAAAGGGTCTTTGGAAGCCCATTCATTAATCATATCCTCTGGAACATATTTCGTCCCACTGGCTTCTTCATGACCTCTCATTCTAAAAGTGATAAACTCTATTAAAACCGGTCTGGGATTTTTTCGAACACTTTCCGCAATTTCTGATACCTTATTATAAACCTCCAGAATATTATTACCATCTATTTGAT
>JAGXIJ010000142.1 GCA_024635675.1 Gillisia sp. | reverse complement strand
TCTGCGGGATATCACGGGCTTGTTTATCATGATGTTTTAAAAGAAGCAGCCTTTATTGCAAAAGTAAGAATAGAAGGATTGCGAGATCATGGCGCGGCATTAAGTCCGTTCAATGCTTTTCAGATCATTCAGGGATTGGAAACCTTAGAAATTAGGATCAAAAAACACAGTGAAAACGCTTTGGCGTTGGCAAAATGGCTTCAGGAACAATCGCAGGTAAAATGGGTGAATTATCCGGGACTTGAAACTAGTGAGTATTATGAGCTTGCCCAGCAATATTTACCAAAGGGGCAAAGTGGGGTTGTGACTTTTGGAGTGGAAGGCGGTTTTGATGCTGCAAAGGTAATAGCCGATGAAACTACTATTTTCTCATTGCTTGCAAATATTGGGGATACTAAATCTTTAATTATTCACCCAGCTAGTACAACTCATCAACAATTGAATGATGAACAACAGGAATCTACTGGGGTAACCAAAGATCTTATTAGGCTTTCTGTAGGACTGGAGGATTTGGAAGACCTTAAATCCGATCTAAAACAAGCATTTTCTAAGATCGGTAAAAAGGTTTTAAAATAATTGGTTGATTTAGGAAGACAATCGGAATGAACAAATCCTCATGCGTGATTTCCGATTGCTCTTTTTGTTTTATAAATATTTAAAAATAAGTAGAAATGCTTCAAAAGATAAAGATCTCAGATTTTAAGAACAATGCTGGAACCATCCAGGAGCTCCAATTAACATATCAAATTTTTGGTAGGGAATTAGGAACTGCGCCAATAGTTCTGGTGAATCATGCGCTTACGGGAAATTCAGCAGTAACAGGGAAAAATGGCTGGTGGAAAGAAATAATTGGGATTGATAAGAGTATCGATCTTAAAGACTATACTGTTCTGGCATTTAATAATCCCGGGAATGGTTTTGATGGAGAGGAGTCTCATTTATTATTAAATTATAAAGATTTCAACCTAAGGGATATTGCTAAACTTTATTCTGAAGCCTTAAAACAATTAGGAATCTCCAAGATATTTGCAGGAATTGGAGGGTCTATTGGTGGAGCTTTGTTGTGGGAGCAGGCAGTTCTAGATCCAGATCTATTTGAACACATAATTCCCGTTGCAGCAGATTATAAATCTACACATTGGGTTAAGGCACAATGTAAGGTGCAGGAACAGATCTTAAACAATTCTGTAAATCCTGTTGCAGATGCCAGAATGCATGCAATGACAATATATAGAAGTCCGGAATCATTCGTTTCTAAATTTGGGTCAAGTCAAAACCAAAAAAATGGAAAGAGAACTATTGAAGGCTGGCTAGAGCACCATGGTAAAAAACTGGAAAATAGATTTCAATTGGCTGCCTACAAACTAATGAATCATTTGCTTTCTACTTCAGATATAAGCCTGGGGCGTGGAGATCACTTAAATGCCGCATCAAAAATAACAGGAGACATACATATTATCACCATAAATTCTGATGGGTTGTTTACATCCAATGAGAATTGGAATACTTATGTAAATCTGTCCCTTATAAAAGAAAACATAAGCATTCATGAAATTAGATCTATCCATGGGCATGATGCATTTCTAATTGAGAATTCTCAAGTAGCATCCTTTATAAACCCAATATTCAACGCAGGTAACAAACAAAATGAAAAAAATAAACATAGTTCTATTCGGAGTAGGTAACGTAGGGAGTTCCTTAATAAATCAGATATTGGAAGCCCGATCCAAAATTATAACTTCTTCTCAGGTAGAGATCAACCTCGCAGTTTTAGTGAATTCTAAAATCGCTTTTTATAACAAGGATAACATAAGTCACTCCTGGGAGGCAGATTTTAAAACCTATGGGTATCCATATAAATTATCACAAATTATTAATCATGTCAAAAAAGAGAAACTAACAAATTTAATTGCTGTAGACGCTACTGCAAGTGAGAAGTTTGTAAAGAACTACAAGCAATTAATAAAAAACGGATTTCATATAGTTGCCGCCAATAAAACAGCAAATACATTATCTGATAGTTTTTACAAGGAGTTGAGAGTCGAGTTAAAAAAGCACGACAAACAATTCTTATATGAGACCAATGTTGGAGCTGGGTTGCCTGTAATTAAAACCGTCCAGGATCTACACTTAGCCGGGGAAGAAGTCACCAAAATAAGAGGGATCTTCTCAGGTTCTCTAAGTTATATTTTCAATACATTTTCTAATGAGAACAAATCATTTTCAGAAGTTTTGGAAGAGGCAAGAACTAAAGGATTTACAGAGCCGGACCCGAGAATAGATCTTTCAGGAAAAGATGTTGGCAGAAAATTATTGATCCTTGCCAGAGAGATAAATATAATAAAAGAACTTTCTGAAGTGAAGATAGAAAACCTGGTTCCTAATCATCTAAATGGGAAGAGTTCTATTTCTCATTTTATCGAGAATCAACAAGAGCTGAACTTAACTTTTGAAGATCTAAAATCGAACTTAAAACCGGATGAGGTTTTAAGGCATATTGGAGAGTTAGATGTAGCCAGCGGAGAATTAGAAGTGAAGTTGGTAACAGAAAAAAGAAGCTCTCCCTTTGGGAGCTTACAGGAAGCGGATGCTTCATTTGAAATTTACACGAAGTCTTATGGAAATAGACCCATTGTTATTCAAGGTGCCGGTGCGGGTGCTGCGGTGACTTCAAGAGGGGTGTTGTCTGATCTAATAAAGATTTCAGAAAAACTTGAATGCATATAAAATTATAAAAATGGACAATACACATATAGAAACTACAGCAATTAGGACCCAAGCAGAAAGAACTCAGAATTTGGAGCATTCGGTTCCTTTGTACTTAACTTCAAGCTATGTTTTCGAAGATTCAGAAGATATGCGAGCATCTTTTGCTGAAGAAAAAGATAGAAATATTTATAGCAGATATTCAAATCCGAATACCTCAGAGTTTATAGATAAAATAGTGCTAATGGAAAAAGCCGAGGCAGGATTTGCGTTTGCATCGGGCATGGCGGCAGTATTTTCCAGTTTGGCTGCCTTATTAAATAGTGGAGATCATATTGTTGCATGTAAATCTTTATTTGGATCTACTCATGGCTTGTTCACGCAATATTTTCCCAAATGGAAAATTTCGCATAGTTATTTCAATATAAATGAATTGGATAGCATTGAAAACCTTATAAAACCAGAGACTAAAATTCTATTTGCCGAATCCCCAACAAATCCCGGAGTAGATATTCTGGATCTGGAAAAACTTGGTAAAATTGCCAGAAAGCACAACCTTATTTTGATAATAGATAATTGCTTTGCAACGCCCTATCTTCAAAACCCTATAGTGTTTGGCGCAGATCTGGTTATTCACTCTGCAACTAAATTAATAGATGGACAGGGCAGAGTATTGGGTGGGGTTACCGTGGGAAGAGCAGATCTAATTAGAGAAATTTACTTGTTTTCCAGGAATACAGGCCCATCGATGTCTCCATTTAATGCATGGGTGTTATCTAAGAGTTTGGAAACATTGCCGGTACGTCTGGAAAAGCATTGTGAAAATGCACTTAAAGTCGCTAAGTTCCTTGAAAAGCATGATGCAATTACGAATGTAAAATATCCGTTTTTAAAGTCCCATCCCCAATATAAAATTGCCAAAAAGCAAATGAAATTGGGTGGAAATGTGATTGCTTTTGAAATAAAAAAAGGAATTGATGCCGGAAGAAAATTTATCGATTCCATCAAATTATGCTCAATATCTGCAAATTTGGGAGATACCAGAAGTATATTAACTCATCCCGCATCTACCACCCATAGTAAACTATCTAAAATAGAGCGACTAGAATCTGGGATTACAGATGGACTCATAAGAATTTCGGTAGGTTTAGAGCATGTAGATGATATCATTAAAGATCTTGACCAAGCTATAGCAGAAGGAGGAAATGTTTAAAATATATCTAGAATTTGGATAAAATCTTTTCAATTTTTACTTGGTTTATAACTTGCTGAGTTGTTAACTTTGTGCTATCAATTAAGACAATGAAAAAAGTGATTTGTATAATGTATAAGTTAATGTGGGAAACCCCTACAGCAGCTGCATTTGCGTAAAACTTAAAATATAAGAATTACAAAAGCCGCTGCCAACACAGCGGCTTTTTTGTATTTATAACTTAATGAGAAGTAAGCTGAGATCTAATAGAAAATTTAGTTTTTTAAATGCTAACAATAATAAAAGTAAAACGCTGTTTATTTCAGCTTATAGTAAGCAAATGAATTTAATTACAGTAAATATCAATAGTTGGATGTATTGCATTTATAAGTTTATGTATAGCTCAAGTAGAGTTTGTTAAAAATTTAGAGATTAGATTATTTATATAGTTCAATTCTAAAATCCTTTTGACAGCCAAACCAAGGGGGTTTTTTTATGGTGAATATTAGAAGGAATCTAAAAATTGAGAAAACCTTTTGATATTATAAGCACAATTGGCTGAGTTTTTGAAAACTGTCTTTATCTGTTAAAATAAGAATTATGAAAAAGATTCATATAATACTCTTCGGGGTAGGGAATGTAGGGAGTGCCCTAATAAAACAAATCTTAGAAGAAAGGGATTTGCTAAAGAAAAACTCAAAAGTGGAATTAAATATTCCCGTTATAGCTAATTCTACGAGGGCATTTTTTGAAGAAAAATGTGTACGTCCCTCTTGGGGAACAGATCTAAAGTACTTTGGGATCAAATATGATATAGAAAAGATTCTTGGGTATATAAAAAAAGAAGGGCTTAAGAATGTGATCGTGGTTGATGCTACGGCCAGTGATGAATTTGTTAAAAATTATTCCACATTCATAAAAAATGGCTTTGATATAGTTGCCTCGAATAAATCGGCGAATATGGGTTCCACCTATTTTTATAACAACCTAAGAACGGATTTGAAGAATTACAATAAACAATTTTTGTATGAAACCAATGTTGGTGCAGGATTACCAATAATAGAAACATTACAGAGATTACATGCCTCTGGAGAAAAAGTAACAAAAGTTCGAGGCGTGTTTTCAGGTTCTATGAGTTATATTTTTAATGAATTTTCCAAGCAAAATAAAATGTTTGATTCCCTATTGGAAGAGGCAGGAATTCTAGGGTTAACAGAGCGTGATCCCAGAATTGATCTTTCGGGAATGGATGTAGCCGGAAAACTGCTTATTCTGGCCAGAGAGCTTCAGCTTAACAAGGAACTATCAGATGTAAAAATAGAAAACCTTGTCCCCAAACATTTAAGCAGGTTTAGTTCTGTGACTTATTTCAAAAATAACCTGAGTGATCTCAATTTAGAATTCGATGAATTAAAAGCGCAGTTGGAGCCGGGTGAGGTGTTAAGGCATGTTGGAGAATTGAATGTGCAATCCGGAAGCTTAGAGGTGAAATTAGTGAAGGAGAATGAAAATTCGGCGATAGGAAGTTTGAAAAATACCGATGCTTCTTTCGAAATATTCACTGAATCTAATGGAGATCATCCAATAATTATCCAAGGAGCCGGGGCTGGATCTGCAATTGCTGCAAGAGGAGTTCTTGCGGATTTAACTAAATTAGCAGCGAAATATTAAAAGCAATTTCATTTGAATTGTTAGCATATCAAAAGACAGTTAGCCTCCTGGACCAAATTTATTTTGAGTTAGGAGGCTATTGTTTTTAAGGTTAAAATGATGAAATATGAACTAGAGAAATTATTTATCTATATTCGCTAAATGCTTTCAAAAAAGACAAAATACGGTATTAAAGCTTTATCATATCTTGCCAAAAGAACAGATAAATCACCTGTTCAAGCTGCAGAGATCGCAAGAAGTGAAAACATCTCTCCAAAATTTTTGGAAAGTATCTTATTGAACCTGCGTAAGTCTGGTTTTCTGGGTTCCAAAAAAGGAAAGGGAGGAGGTTATTATTTGATAAAAGATCCAAAGGAAATTCAAATGACAACAGTAATTCGTGTTTTAGAAGGCCCTATAGCAATGATTCCATGCGTTAGTTTGAATTATTATGAAAAGTGCGAAGACTGCCCAGACGAGCTTACTTGTTCCGTTCATAAATTGATGATTGAAGTAAGAGACAGTACGCTTAAAGTATTAGGTGAAAACACCTTAGCCGATCTTTCCTGATCGATCATCTTCTATCATTCTTTATTGAAGATTAATACTGTTAAAATTTAATTTTTATATCAGATTAACAGGCATATATCAAAAATGAAGTTTATATTTGCTCAATAACCTACTAAACCGATAGGTTTATAGGTTTTAAGAAGAAATAAAGATGATAATGCTGTTAGATCAAGTTAAGAAAAACAATTATAAACAGGATAAGCTCACCGAGAAACCTTTGCGGAGTGTACTTAAAGCTATTAGTTGGAGAGCAATAGGAACCCTGGATACTATAGTTATCTCTTGGATCTTAACCGGAGAGATGAAAACCGCGCTTGCAATTGGGTCGGTAGAACTGGTGACAAAAATGCTGCTCTATTTTGGGCATGAAAGGATTTGGGATAAGATAAATTATGGGAGACAATAATCATGAAAAAATATTCAGAAATCGAGTTAAAGACTCTCAATCAACAATTAAAGGGAATTAGCCCATCAGAAATAATACAATGGGTTGTGGAGCGAAGTGATCGTCCGGCAGTAACCACTAATTTTGGGCCTTATGAAGTGGCCATATTAAATGCATGTGTCAAGATTGCTCCTAAAATGACGGTTGTTTGGTGCGATTCAGGTTATAATACTCCTCAAACATATCTTCATGCAAGATCTATAATTGAAGAGCTAAATTTGAATGTGAAGGTTTATTCCCCTCAACAAACTGCGGCGTATAGAGATGCTCTTTTTGGAGGCATTCCTAAAAATGGTAATCCTCTACATGATGAGTTTACCCGTCAGGTGGAACTGGAGCCTTTTCAGCGAGCAATGATAGAACAATCACCAGATGTTTGGTTTACTAATATTCGAAAGGGTCAAACGGGATTTAGAGCTGGTATAGAAATTTTAAACTATAGTAAAGATGGGGTTTTAAAGGTTAGTCCATTCTGTCACTGGACAGATGAGCAATTAGATAAATACTTGACTGAGCATAAATCACCAAATAAAATTAAATATTTCGATCTTACAAGAGTACAAGGCAACAGAGAGTGGGGTTTACAAGCTTAAAAATTGAACAATGAATAATACCATTTTTATAAAATCATGTTATATGTGTATGGGCAACAAACCTTACACCTAAAAGCTATTTCTATAAGTTTATTTATATGAGTCCTTTTAAGTGTTTTACTTTAAAGGACTTTTTTCATTTTAAAAATTAATACTCATGCAAAGTTTTAGAACAGAATTAGAAAATCCAATTGTACAAAAGGATATTCTGGATTTAGAAAAAAAGATCAGGTTATTTCGAGAAGGAAAAGCCGATGAAGAAAAATTTAGAAGTCTAAGGCTGGCCCGTGGGGTATATGGCCAACGTCAGGCCGGAGTTCAGATGGTGAGAATAAAATTACCATTTGGAAAAGTGACTTCAGAACAACTTCACAGAATAGCTGATGTCTCCGATGAATATTCCACAGGAAGGTTACACATTACCACAAGGCAGGATATCCAGATTCATTATGTTAGTTTAGATAGAACTCCGGAACTTTGGTCTCAACTTGAAAAAGATGACATCACGTTGCGTGAAGCCTGTGGTAATACGGTAAGAAATATCACCGCGTCTCCCACAGCAGGAATAGACGTAAATGAGGCTTTTGATGTTTCTCCCTATGCTCACGCTATGTTTCAGTTCTTTTTAAGAAACCCTATTTGTCAGGAAATGGGTAGAAAGTTCAAGATCTCCTTTTCATCTTCAGAAGAAGATTCGGCTTTAAGTTTTATACATGATCTTGGTTTTATAGCTAAGATGGAGAATGGAAAACGCGGATTTAAAGTGATGCTTGGTGGTGGATTAGGTTCTCAGCCTAGGCATGCCGATGTGCTATACGATTTTATTGAAACTGAAAATATCATAGAATTAACAGAATCTGTGCTGCGGGTTTTTGATAGTTATGGAGAACGAGCTAAACGTTTAAAAGCCAGAATGAAATTCTTGATCAAGGATATTGGAAAAGAGGCATTTGTGGAATTGGTAGCTGCACAAAAAACAGCGTTATCAGGAGAAAAAGTGGAATTTGATCTTACAGCATTTGAAACCGAGGCAGAGTTACAAGATGTGGAAGTTCCTGCGGTGATCATAAAAGATCAAAAGGCATATGAAACTTGGAAATCCACAAATGTACAAGCTCAAAAACAAGAAGGATTGTACGCCATTGGAATTCGAGTTCCCTTAGGCGATTTTTATACTGGGGCGGCAAGGAAACTTGCAGATCTAATTAAAAAATATGCAGGAAATGAACTCAGGTTCACGCTACGTCAGGATATTTTATTGAGGCATGTACAAGAAGATTTATTGCCTTTCTTTTATACGGAATTAAAAGAATTGGGTTTTGCCGAACCTGGTTATAATAAAACTATAGATATCACTGCTTGTCCCGGCACAGACACTTGTAACCTTGGGATAGCAAGTAGTACGGGTATTGCCGATGTATTAGAAGATGTGATAAAAGAGGAGTTTCCGCAATATATCAACGGGAAGGATATTACCATCAAAATTAGCGGTTGTATGAATGCGTGCGGTCAGCACAATATGGCTGAAATAGGTTTTCAAGGGATGTCTATAAAAGTAGGAAAAAGCGTTGCTCCAGCATTGCAAATCTTACTCGGGGGAGGAGTTGTTGGAAATGGAAAGGGACGGTTTTCAGATAAAGTAATAAAAATCCCTAGTAAACGTGGCCCCCAAGCTTTGCGTGTCCTCTTAAATGACTTTGAGAAAGCATCTTTAGCTAATGAAAAATTCATAAATTATTATGACAGGCAGGGGAAAAAATATTTCTATGATCTTTTAAAGGAGTTATCGGATACTTCCAATATCACAGAAAACGAGTTTGTAGACTGGGGGCATGAGAAACCTTATATACAGGCCGTTGGGGTAGGAGAGTGTGCCGGAGTAATTATAGATCTTATAGCTACGCTTCTTTTTGAAAGCGAGGAGAAAATCGATAATTCAAGAAGTGCATTAGAAAGAAAGGCTTGGGCAGATAGTATTTACCATTCCTATACTTCCATTGTAAATTCAGCTAAAGCTTTATTGTTATCAGATGATGTCTCAACCAACACACAGGCCGGGATCATTGCTCAGTTCGATGAACTATTTGTGCAAACCGAAAAGATCTCTCTTTCTACTTCTTTTAAGGAATTTGCTTATCAGCTAAATGAAAGAGCACCCACTGGAGAATTTGCATTAAAATATTTAGAAGACGCGTGTCTGTTCCTTAAAAAGGCAGATGCATATAGAACAAAGGAGGTACAACATGTATAACATACCAAAATTAAGTGTAGTTGGCGCAGGCCCGGGAGATCCGGAATTAATCACTATTAAAGCAGTAAAAGCTTTACAATCTGCTCAGGTTGTATTGTATGATGCGCTTATAAACCGAGAACTGTTGGAGTATGCACCACAAGCCAAGCATGTTTTTGTTGGAAAACGTAAAGATAAGCACAGGTATAGTCAGGATG
>JAGXIJ010000141.1 GCA_024635675.1 Gillisia sp. | reverse complement strand
CAGGTATCCTATAGATACTAATGTGATACGATTTGGGGAAGAAACCATTCGGGACGCGGTGATTTATGAAATGCAGCGTGGAGGACAGGTTTTCTTTATTCATAATAGAATTGAAAATATCAAGGAGGTAGCCGGGATGATCCAAAGATTAGTGCCAGATGCCAAAGTAGGGGTAGGTCATGGACAAATGGAAGGAAAAAAACTCGAAAAATTGATGTTGAGTTTTATGAATGGAGAATTTGATGTGCTTGTTTCTACAACTATTGTTGAAAGTGGATTGGATGTGACCAATGCAAACACCATTTTTATAAATAATGCAAATAACTTTGGACTTTCAGATCTTCACCAAATGCGAGGGCGTGTAGGGCGAAGCAATAAGAAAGCATTTTGTTATTTTATTACCCCTCCATATTCTGCGATGACCGATGATGCCAGAAAGCGGATCACTGCCTTAGAACAATTCTCTGAACTGGGAAGTGGAATAAACATTGCGATGAAGGATCTAGAAATACGAGGAGCGGGAGACCTATTAGGAGGAGAGCAATCTGGGTTCATGAATGACATAGGATTCGATACCTATCAGAAAATATTGAATGAAGCGATCGAGGAATTAAAAGAAAATGAATTCAAAGATCTGTATGAGGATACCGAGGATGTTGATGAAAAGGTTTATGTGAAAGATGCACTGATCGATACAGATTTCGAGCTATTGTTCCCTGATGATTATATCAATAACATTACAGAAAGACTGAATCTATACACCCAGTTGAACAATATTAAATCTGAAGAAGAGCTTCTTAAGTTTGAAGCAGATCTGGAAGATCGATTTGGAGAATTGCCAACACAGGCAATAGATCTTCTAAATAGTGTTCGAATTAAATGGATCGCAGCACATATAGGGCTTGAGAAAGTGATCATGAAACACGGTAAATTCATTGGGTATTTTATCGCCGATCAACAATCCAAATTTTACACTACGCCGACGTTCACTAAGGTGCTGCAATATGTCCAAACACATTCGCATTCTTGCACCATGAAAGAAAAGAAAACACGGGCAGGATTGAGACTGTTATTAACTTTTGAAAAGATTTCTTCTATAGAAAAAGCCTTAAAGGTTTTGGAACCATTAGATTTTAGGGTACCAGTGGAGGAAGAGGCGAAGGCGGGGTAATTTATTTTTTTTCCTCCCCAACTAATTTTTAGGAGGGGTGCTCGAAGAGCGGGGTGGTCAGTTATTTAAAATTATCTTTAATTTCTTGTAATACAGATTGTAAGTTTTCGAACACCATTTTATTTTCAAAACGAATTACTCTAAAACCTAATTCTTCTAATATTTTAGTTCGATTTTCATCCTTTTCTTGGGCAATTGGATTAAAATGGACTTGTCCATCTAGTTCTATTATCATTCTTTCTTCCGGGCAATAAAAATCTGCTATAAAGTTCTCAATACTATGTTGTCTTCTAAATTTCCTTCCCTCTAGTTTCCGCTGTTGTAATTGTTTCCAAAGGAAGGCTTCAGCTGAGGTTAGATTTTTCCTAAGCTCTCTTCTATAGGGTTCCAGATACTTTTTATTGTGAATTTTTTTATTCATGATTGTGGTTTTACCCTTTCGTCATTCCTACGGAACGCCACCTTCCCTAAAAAAATAGGGTAGGAGCTTTTAAACATTACTGAAAATATAAAAACGCATTTTCTAAATGCTCTATGGTAGTACCAGATTGATTTTTGATAATTGCAATAATATCAAATCGAACGTCAACTTCCAGTTCATGCTCGTTGACGAAGAAATCTACAGCTTTTACCAGATTCTGGATTTGCTTTCCTTTCAAAAAATCCTGAGGATTTCCAAAGTCGGGCGTGCTTCGGGTTTTAACTTCGATAATTGCTAAAATAGCCTCTTTTCTGGCAATAATATCGACCTCGGCTTTTTGGTATCTGAAGTTTCTGGCTACGATCTTGTAACCTTTTTTTAGAAGATATGAAACTGCAAGATCCTCACCCTTTTTTCCAAGCTCGTTGTGAAATGCCATTTAGTATCATTAAATGTTTGTAGGGAAAGAATAATGACTTAAATGTACTCTTTTTCAGCATATTAGCGTCGTATAGTTTTTTTGAATCTTGATTAAGATTTAAAAAGGATGGCTTTTACCTTAAGATCCAATTCTTTAATTTCTTCAGGAGTAGCATTTACAAGCTGATCCCCGTAAAACTTATTTTTAGGTTCTTTTTCAGGCGAAAGAAACACGTGCACATTCGATTTTTCCAATGCTCCATCATTCCATAATACAGCCCCACTATAATCCCATCCAAAACCATAAAAAGAAATTGGTTTTTTATTCATGGTCGTTAATTCCTCGTAGGATGATCCAATTTTAATATTAGTCTTGCTTTTCCATTTCCCATTGGAGTCTATCCTAAGATCATCGATTTGAGTTCTATTCTTGTCTTTCCAAGTTATATGAATTTCATCTAGGGTATTTGGAGAGATAACGGTATATGCACGTTCCTCAGTTCCTTCTTCAAATAGTCCTACATCTTCAGATATAATTTGGTTAGGAAACAATTTTTTAAGTTCTTCAGAATTCATTTCTAAGAGCTCCTCCACATATAAATCGTTGGAAATTGGAGTGGCTGCATCTTTTGAAGAATTACAGGCAACAACAAGGAGAATAGCTATTAAATAAAAAAATTTGCGCATAATTGATATTTTTGGCTAAAATCTATTTCTAAGGCGACATAACCATTGTCTTTTGCATTAATTTAACGCATTCTATTTAACAGTTGCTTACCTTTGCGCCCGTAAATAAATCTTAGAATCTAATGAGCAATTCACCACAACGATATACTATTACCGCAGCATTACCTTATACTAACGGACCCATACATATAGGGCATTTGGCCGGAGTTTATGTGCCTGCCGATATTTATGCCAGATATTTAAGAATGCTAGGGAAAGATGTGGCATTTGTGTGTGGGAGTGATGAACATGGAGCGGCTATACCAATGAAAGCCAAAAAAGAAGGTATTTCTCCACAAGAATTAATCGATAAATATCACGGAATCATCAAACAATCCTTCAAGGATTTTGGGGTGACCTTCGATAATTATTCTCGTACCTCAAATAAAATCCATCATGAGACGGCTTCAGAATTTTTTAAGAAGTTATATAATGACGGAAAATTCATTGAAGAAACTACAGAACAACTATATGATGTAGAAGCCAATCAATTTTTGGCAGATCGTTTTGTGACAGGAACTTGCCCTAAATGTGGAAATCCTGAAGCATATGGCGATCAATGTGAAAGCTGTGGCAGCTCTTTAAATGCAACAGATCTTATTAATCCGAAGTCGGCTATCACAGGTGCAGTGCCAACGATGAAGGAAACAAGGCACTGGTTCTTGCCATTAGATCAATATGAAGATTTCATGAAAGAATGGGTTATAAAAGGTCATAAAAAAGACTGGAAAGCCAATGTGTATGGGCAGGTGAAGTCATGGGTAGATGAAGGATTGAGAGCTCGTGCAGTAACCCGTGATCTGGATTGGGGAATTCCGGTTCCTGTAGAAGGAGCAGAGGGGAAAGTTCTTTATGTATGGTTTGATGCGCCAATTGGATATATTTCTTCTACAAAAGAATGGGCAGCGAGGGAAGGGAAGAATTGGGAAGATTACTGGAAGAAGGAGGACACCAAAATGGTGCATTTTATAGGAAAGGACAATATCGTATTCCACTGTATTATTTTTCCAATTATGCTGAAAGCAGAAGGAAGTTACATTCTTCCAGATAATGTACCGGCAAACGAATTTTTGAATTTAGAAGGAAAAAAGCTTTCAACTTCTAAGAACTGGGCTGTTTGGTTGCATGAATATTTGGAAGATTTTCCAAATCAGCAGGATGTGTTGAGGTATACCCTTACCGCGAATGCACCAGAAACAAAGGATAACGATTTTACATGGAAAGATTTTCAGTCCAGGAATAACAATGAATTGGTTGCGATATTCGGAAATTTTATAAACCGGGCAGTCGTGCTAACAGATAAATACTACGAAGGAGTAGTTCCCGCACCGGGAGAATTCACTGAAGTAGATGAACAAACCTTAGCCGCGGTAAAAGCATATCCAGCGGTAATTGCAAGTTCTATAGAGCGATACAGGTTTAGAGAAGCTCAAGGTGAGTTGATGAATTTGGCCCGACTTGGTAATAAATATTTAGCAGATGAAGAGCCTTGGAAAGTGATTAAAACTGATCCCGAAAGAGTGAAAACGGTAATGTTTGTTGCACTTCAAATTTCAGCAGCATTAGCAACTCTTAGTGAGCCATTTTTACCTTTTACTTCAGAAAAATTAAAAACTATTTTAAATATTTCTCCAAGTGAAGAGGCTCTAAAATGGGAAGAGATTTCTACAAAAGAGGTTTTACTTTCTTCAGGACATGTTATAGGGAAAGCAGAATTGCTTTTTAGTAAGATCGAAGATGAACAAATTCAAAAACAACTTGATAAATTGGAAGCGACAAAAGCATCGAACGAAGCGGCTAATAAAGTAGCAGAACCTCAAAAAGAAGAATCTACTTTCGAAGATTTCACCAAAATGGATCTTAGGGTGGGAACTATTGTGGAAGCTTCGAAAATGCCAAAAGCAGACAAGTTAATGGTATTAAAAGTAGATACCGGGATGGACACCAGAACCATTGTTTCGGGAATCGCTAAAAGTTTTAAGGCTGAGGATATAATCGGTAAAAAAGTGACCGTATTAGTGAATTTAGCTCCAAGAAAATTAAGAGGAGTAGAAAGTCAGGGAATGATCTTAATGACAGAGAATGCCGAAGGTAAATTGGTGTTTTTGAATCCCGATGAAGAAGACGTGAAGAATGGGACTATAATTAGTTAATATTCGACTCTCCCAAGTTCTCGATCCCGATCGCAATCGGGACGCGCGAACTAATAGTTGAGTTTTTAAGGTCACCTCGAGCGAAGTCGAGAGGTCTTTATATTACGAAGTTGAAATTATCAAATAGTTCTCGACTACGCTCGAACTGACAATTAAATGTCACCTCGAGCGTAGTCGAGAGGTCTCACTCTAATCCAATTATTATTTATAATAACAATCCTCTCCAAAAAAATAAACCTATCCTCTCATAATTATAGCTCCAATTATCTATACTCTTTTAAATTCTATATCTTAGAAGCAGATTAAAATTCAGTAACAAGTATGAGCAATTATCACATAAAGAACTTAGAAGAATATTACCAAGTATATAGAAAATCGGTACGAGATCCTGAAAGCTTTTGGGCAGAGATCGCTGAGGAGCATTTTGTTTGGAGAAAGCCTTGGGATAAGGTCTTAGAATGGAACTTTTCCACCCCGGAAGTAAAGTGGTTTGAGGGAGCGCAACTGAATATCACTGAAAATTGTATCGACAGGCATTTGGCGACTAAAGGAGATAAAACTGCCATTATATTTGAGCCTAATGATCCTTCAGAAAAAGCACAGCATATTAGTTATAAGGAGTTGCATGAAAAAGTGTGTGCTTTTGCTAATGTATTAAAAGACCAAGGCGTTAAGAAGGGCGATAGAGTATGTATTTATTTACCTATGATCCCGGAATTGGCAACTTCAATATTGGCATGTGCCCGAATTGGCGCCATTCATACTGTGGTATTTGCAGGTTTTTCAGCAACAGCCTTATCTACCAGGATTAATGATTGTGAGTGCAATATGGTGATTACTTCCGATGGATCCTTCCGAGGGACAAAAACGATCGATCTAAAAGGGATCGTAGATGAGGCACTGGAAAGTACTCCCACTATTAAATCTGTTTTGGTGGTGAAGCGCACTAAGGCCGATATTAATATGAAATCTGTCCGAGACCATTGGTTACAACCATTATTGGATAAGGCCGATAAGGACTGCCCTATTGAAATTATGGATGCTGAAGACCCTCTCTTTATTCTATATACTTCAGGTTCTACAGGGAAACCTAAAGGAATGATGCATACTACGGCAGGTTATATGGTCTATACTGCTTACACTTTTAAAAATGTTTTTCAATATAAAAATGGAGATGTGTACTGGTGTACGGCAGATATAGGTTGGGTTACGGGGCATAGCTATATCGTTTATGGGCCATTGGCAAATGGTGCCACAACTATACTGTTTGAAGGTGTTCCAAATCATCCGGATTTTGGAAGGTTTTGGGATATCATAGAAAAACATAAAGTAAATCAATTCTATACTGCGCCAACCGCAATTCGTGCTTTGGCAAAGGAAAAGCTTGATTATGTAGAAAACCATGATCTTTCGTCATTAAAAGTGTTGGGAACAGTTGGAGAACCTATAAATGAAGAAGCCTGGCATTGGTATAATGATAATGTGGGTAAAAAGATGAGTCCAATCGTAGATACTTGGTGGCAAACAGAAACGGGCGGAATCATGATCTCGCCTATTCCATATACTACTCCAACAATTCCAACCTATGCAACTTTACCTCTGCCAGGAGTACAACCAGCTTTAATGGATGAACACGGAAAAGAGATAAAAGGAAATCAGGTTGATGGGCGGTTATGTATAAAATTTCCATGGCCGGGAATGGCAAGGACGATTTGGGGCGATCATAAGCGATATAAAGAAACCTATTTTTCAACTTACGAAAATAAATATTTTACTGGCGATGGTGCATTAAGAGACACAGTTGGGTATTATAGAATTACAGGAAGGGTAGACGATGTGATAATTGTTTCGGGTCACAATTTAGGAACTGCTCCTATAGAAGATGCCATTAATGAACATCCTGCGGTGGCCGAATCTGCAATTGTTGGTTTCCCACACGACGTAAAAGGAAATGCACTTTATGGTTATGTGATCTTGAAGGAAACTGGAGAATCCCGATTGCATGAAAATCTACGAAAAGAGATCAATCAGATCATTACAGAACATATTGGGCCAATTGCTAAATTGGATAAAATTCAGTTTACTGTAGGATTACCAAAAACCCGTTCTGGAAAGATCATGAGAAGGATCTTGCGCAAAATTGCACATAAGGAAACAGATAATTTGGGTGACATTAGTACACTTTTGAATCCTGAAGTGGTACAGGAAATAATAGACAACGCTTTGTAACATTTTTTTTGAAACAGATAAATAATAAAAGAGCCAAGAATTTTCAAATTCTTGGCTCTTTCTATTTTAAGGAATTTCTATTTAAAAATGTTTGGAAAACTATTTTCCCAATAAAAGTAATTCACTACAAACCACCTCTGTTATATACCGTTTTACGCCTTCCTTATCTTCATAGCTTCGGGAGGTTAATTTTCCTTCAACTCCAACTTCTTTACCCTTTGGAACATAGTTTTCTACCAACTCGGCAGTTTTCCCCCAGGCAACTATATTATGCCACTGAGTATCGGTTATTTTTTCTCCTTTTGAATTTTTATAGGACTCGTTTGTAGCGATAGAGAATTTCGCCAGGATCTTTCCTGATTCAAGGTGTACGATTTCAGGATCATTACCTACGTTCCCGATCAATTGAACTTTGTTTCTTAAAGTGCTCATAACTATAGAATTTATTGCAGTTGAAAATCATTAGTTCATTTCAACAGGACAAATGTATATGAGGACTTTTGGCGTATTCGGTTGGGAAGGGTTTGTTTTCGTTTACTTGCGTTTGTAATCGTTTGTTGTCGATTAATTATTGATTTCGATCTCCTTTTTTTCGTAATATTACTTATCAATAGCTTTCCTCCAGAGAGGGTTTATAGGTTGTTATCTAGTGATTTGTAATAAAGATTTATGGAATTCTTAAGCATTATAGAGACAACACTACCTCTTACCAATCCGGTATTAAAATTCCTCATTATCCTAATTATAATTCTTGCGGCACCTATTCTTCTGGGTAAATTCAAGATCCCACATATTTTGGGTCTTATTATAGCAGGAGCGATCATTGGGCCTAATGGGTTCAATTTATTGTTAAGGGATAGCAGTATTATTCTTTCAGGGACGGCCGGGCTTCTTTATATCATGTTCCTTGCAGGTTTGGAAATAGATATGGCCGATTTTAAAAGGAACAGTTCTAAAAGTTTATTATTTGGGATGTATACCTTTCTTATCCCAATGGGTTTGGGGATTTTAGTAGGACTCTATATCCTCGAGTTTTCTATGGCGACGTCTGTATTGCTGGCAAGTATGTTTGCCTCTCATACTTTGATCGCGTATCCTATTCTAAGCAAATTTGGAGTTACAAAGAACAGGGCCGTAATTATTGCAGTGGGCGGGACAATGATCACCGATATACTTGCTCTTTTGGTTCTTGCGGTAATCGTGGGAATGCATACCGGAGAAGTAAACATGGAGTTTTGGATCAAACTTTCAGTATCCATCCTCATATTCGGATTTATTGTTCTCTTTTTGTTTCCCATAATAGGAAGATGGTTTCTTAAAAGATATCAGGATAAGGTATCTCAATACATTTTTGTGTTGGCTATGGTCTTTTTAGGGGCTTTTTTAGCAGAAGTGGCCGGGGTTGAAGCGATTATCGGAGCCTTCCTTTCCGGACTGGCCTTAAATAGATTAGTCCCTTCTACATCTCCCTTGATGAATAGAATAGAATTTGTTGGGAATGCCATATTTATTCCGTTTTTTCTAATTGGAGTAGGGATGCTTGTTAATTATAGAGCTTTTTTCACAGATCTTGAAACTATTAAAGTGGCAGCAGTGATGACCCTTACTGCAACTACTTGTAAATTCTTAGCAGCTTGGCTCACACAAAAATCCCTTAATTTCACCTTAGATGAGCGACGATTGATTTTTGGATTAAGTAACGCACAGGCAGCGGCAACTTTGGCAGCTGTACTTATTGGTTATAACGTTATTATTGGGGAAACCCCAGATGGGGAGCCAATACGACTTCTTGGGGAAAGCATTTTGAATGGCGCCATTATAATGATCTTGATCACATGTACCATAGCAACATTTATAGCACAAAAAGGAGCACAGAACATCTCTTTATCCGAATCGCAATTTATTGATAATGATGAATTGGAAACCGAAGAGAAGATCTTAATTCCTATTAGTAATCCAGAAACTGTAGAGGAGCTTATTAATTTTAGCACCATCATAAAGTCGAAAAACAATAAGCATGGTCTTTATGCTTTGAACATTGTAATTAATGATACCACCACTGCAGAGGAGAATTTAAAGGCGAAAAAGATCTTGGAAAAAGCGGTAGACATGGCTGCTTCAACAGATATGTATTTACAGCGATTACTTAGATACGACCTGAATATTGTGAATGGGATTACAGGAGTGATCAAGGAAAATAATATAACCGATCTTGTTCTGGGGCTTCATGTTAAAAAAACGATTTCAGAAACCTTTTTGGGGAAACTTACCAATGAAATTTTAATAAATAGTAATCCTACCACGTTTGTTTATAAACCGGTACAACCAATTGCAACAATAAAAAGGCATATCATTATAATTCCTGCCTTTGCCGAAAATGAAATAGGATTTCCTTTCTGGCTTTTAAAGATTTGGAACATATCCAGAAATACTGGAGCTAAACTCTTGTTTTATGCTTCGGATAGAACTTTAAACATCTTACGGGGGCTTCAAAAAAAACATCACATAGCTGCAGAATTTAAAAGCTATAATAATTGGAGCAATTTTTCTGAAATTGCCGAGGAGGTAGATAATAATGATAATATCCTCCTTGTTCTTAGCCGGGAGAATAAACCATCCTATGATAAGGAGATGAGAAATGTTCCGGAGTTTATAAATGTTCATTTTCCCAACAATAGTTTTATTTTAATATATCCAATGCAGGTAGGGGTTTCAGAGGATATTTTAATGGGTCTAAACAATACGTCGTTGTTGCCGCCAATAGAGAAATTAGATGAGATCGCTACGAACATTGCGAAAATATTTAAGCGAAAATCATAACCTCATTAATTGTGCAGGTTGAAAATCGAGAACTTTTTATCTACTTACGATTTTAAACGAATTCTATAATAAATGAGATAAGAGGAATAATTTGACGACAAGTATGGCGTAAGGCCTCAATCTGCTGAAATTTAGTTGTTTAAATTCCCTATATTTAAGTTCCCTACCCTTATTTTATATCAATTTAATTCCACCAAAAATGAAAAGTATTCCAATTTTCTTAATGGCCGTATTCTGTTATGTACAGTCGTACCAAGCTCAAAATGTTCAATTCAATATAGATGAAATCAATATTGATTATGAACGATATGTATTGCCAAATGGGTTGACCTTATTGGTTCAAGAAGACCATAAAGCACCTATAGTTGCAGTAAACGTTTGGTATCATGTAGGTTCTAAAAATGAAAAACAGGGAAAGAGCGGATTTGCTCATCTCTTTGAACACCTAATGTTTAACGGAAGTGAAAATTATGATGATGATTATTTTCAGGTTATTGAGAGGATTGGGGGAACAGATGTAAATGGAACAACAAATTCTGACAGGACAAATTATTTTCAAAATGTACCAGTTTCAGCTTTAGACCAAGTTCTTTTTCTGGAATCGGATAGAATGGGGCATTTATTGGGAGTTGTAGATCAGGAATTATTAGATGAACAAAGAGGTGTAGTTCAAAATGAAAAGAGGCAAGGTGAAAATCAACCCTATGGACAGCAACGTAACTATCTTACCAAAGCAATGTATCCACAAGGCCACCCTTATTCATGGACCGTAATTGGTGAAATGGAGGACCTCAATGCAGCTTCACTTGAAGATGTGCAGGAATGGTTTAAATCTTATTATGGTGCAGCAAATGCTGTTATTGCCATTGCTGGGGATGTGAACCCTGAAGAAATTCATAAAAAAGTGCTTGCCTATTTTGGAGATATTCCGGCAGGTAAAACGATAGGAAGACAAGAGGTGAATATTCCCGTGCATAACGGAGATACCTATCAGGTATATGAGGACAGGGTTCCTGAAACGCGAGTGTTATTTGCTTGGAACACTCCTCCATTTGGACATAAAGAAGATCTACATTTCGATTTAATTAGTGCCATACTTAGTAGCGGTAAGAATTCACGATTATATAAGAAATTGGTCTATGAAGATCAAACAGTTAGTAACGTTTTTGCATATCAAGCTTCTAGTGAGATTGCAAGTGTATTTGTAACTTTTGCCAATGTGAAACCAGGATCGGATGCAAAGGAAGTGGAGAAAAAACTATTGGCTGAAATTGATAAATTTATTGAAAACGGTCCTACAGAGGCTGAATTAAAACGAGTAAAAGCGGAGTATTTCGCTAGTTTTATAAAAGGTTTGGAACGAATAGGTGGTTTTGGTGGAGTGTCAGATATATTGGCTTCAAATGAAACTTATCACGCAGACGCTTCCTATTATAAGAAACAATTAAAATTCATTGAAGAAGCCACTGCTGCCGATTTAAAAGCCACTGCCAAAAAATGGTTGACCAAAGGGAAACACACCCTTATAGCAAACCCTTTTCCTGAATATACTGTGATCGAGTCTAAGATAGACAGATCTAAATTGCCGCCTTTAGGAACTCCTAAAACGGCAAAATTTCCAGAAGTGGAACGGGCACAATTATCCAATGGGATGAATATCGTACTTGCGAAGAGAGAAGGGGTTTCCACTATTGTAATGGATCTAATGTTTGATGCCGGATACAAAACAGATTATCTGGCTACACCAGGTACAGCTTCCTTAGCGATGAATTTATTAGATGAGGGAACAAAAAACATGAATTCCTTACAAATAAATGAAAAACTGCAGTTGCTGGGAGCAAATTTATATTCAAACTCCGATCTGGATATTTCCAGAGTTGGAATGAACACTTTAAAGCAAAGTTTAGATGAAAGTTTAAATTTATTTGCAGATGTGATCATGAATCCGGATTTTCCGCAGAAAGAGTTCGACCGACTTAAGAGCGAGCAGATTAATGATATTAAAAGGGAAAAATCGCAGCCTGTTGCAATGGCATTACGAGTAATTAATAAATACTTGTATGGAGAAGATCATCCTTATAGTAACCCTGCAACCGGAACCGGATATGAAAATACAGTAGAAAAATTGACTCGGGCAGATGTTCAGAAATTTTATGATACTTGGATGAAACCAAATAATGCAACCTTGGTGATCACTGGTGATGTAGAGATGAGCGAGTTAAAGTCGAAATTAGAAAAGTCATTAGGAAAGATGAAGAAGGGTGATATACCAACAATTACCTATTCTAAACCTAAAACTGGCTCGAAGAATACCCTGTATTTAATGAATAGACCAGAATCTCAACAATCGGTAATAATTGGAAGTTATCTTACTGAAAAGTATGGAGATGTTTCTGAAATTGCTCTAGAGCAGATGGTAAATGTGCTGGGGGGAGAATTTACTTCCAGAATAAATATGAACTTAAGAGAGGATAAACATTGGGCATATGGCGCTTTTGGATTTGTTATGGATGCAAAGCAAGAACGCCCATTTGTTGTATATGCTCCGGTACAAACCGATAAAACTTCAGAGTCTATTTTAGAATTAAGAAAGGAGCTTTCAGAGTTTGTGTCTACAAGACCAGTAACACAAGCAGAATTAGATAAGGTGAAAAACAACCAGATTCTGGCACTTCCGGGACAATGGGAAACAAACAGTGCAGTTAATAATTCCCTTTATGATCTTGTGAAATATGATTTGCCGGATGATTATTATCAGAGTTATGACACTAAAGTTAGGAACCTTTCCTTAAGTGATATTAAAGAGGTAAGCGCAAAAATGGTAAAGCCTAATGAGGTGAACTGGTTTATGGTTGGCGATCGAGCTAAAATTGCAGATAATTTAGATCAACTTGGATTTGATTCTATTATTGAGATTGATGCCGATGGGAATATACTTTCTCCGCCTATAAAAACTCCGGTAAAAGATGAGGTTAAAAATTAAGGTTGAATGAATTGATTTTTCACTCGCAGCATAAAATTAAGCAAAGCTATTTCTAAATAATAAGGAAATAGCTTTGCTTTTTTAGTGTAAATAAAAATGCGATTTTTATAGTTGAAGATCTTTAATTATCTTCAAAAAAATAAACAATCCCTCTCAATGCACCCAATTCTTATAGAAGAACAAACCTTCAATAAAATAAATTTCAGAGAAGAAAAACTGACAAAGGCCGATTATGAATTATGCTCTTTTGAGACCTGTGATTTTTCAAACTCAGATCTTTCTAATATTAAGTTCATAGAATGTGAGTTTATAGATTGTAATTTGAGTTCTTCAAATACCCACGATACCGCTTTTCAAAATGTGAAATTTGAGGATTGTAAAATGTTGGGACTTCAATTTGATAAATGTGACTCCTTCGGATTCGAAATTAGTTTGGAAAACTGCCAGTTAGATCACACTTCTTCTTACAAAATGAAATTGAATAATTTCAAAGTTGTCAACTCAAAACTGATAGATGTAGATTTTACCGAAGCAAATTTATCTGGAGTACAATTTGAAACTTGTGATCTTCAGAATGCGATCTTTGAAAGATCCAATCTCGAAAAATGTGATTTTAGGACTGCCTTCAATTATTCTATAGATCCTGAAAACAATAGAATTAAAGCTGCTAAATTTTCAGTAGAAGGAGTTTCCGGACTTTTAGCGAAATATCAAATTGTTATAGATAACAGATAATAATTAAAAATGAAACTAAGAATTTATCAGGTAGATGCTTTTACAAACACTATTTTTTCAGGTAATCCGGCCTGTGTAGTGCCGCTGGAAGAATGGCTGTCAGATGAGGTGCTTTTAAATATCGCCAAAGAAAATGCTGTAGCAGAGACTGCCTTCTTTATTAAAAACAAAGAAACTTATCATTTACGATGGTTTACGCCGGAAGTAGAAATGGATCTTTGCGGACATGCTACGCTTGCTTCGGCTCATGTGATAGCTAGCATGTTAGAGGATATTTCTTCTGAGATCAAATTTGAAACCTTATCGGGATCGCTTAGTGTACGAGTACATGTTGATGGATATACACTTAATTTTCCATCGCGAAAACCAAAGCCTTCAGAATTACCTGTAGAAATAAAAAATGCATTCAGCATTCAGCCACAAAAAGTGTATAAAGACCGGGATTTTATGCTGGTCTATAAAAATGAAGAGGAGATCAAGAACCTGAAAATAGATCGCACTTATTTTGATAAGATCAATTTAGGAACCGGAGGAGTTATTGTAACTGCGAAAGGTTCCACATCAGACTTTGTCTCAAGGTTTTTTACCCCACAAGCGTCCATTTTAGAGGATCCTGTAACAGGTTCAGCGCATTGCACGCTTATTCCTTATTGGAGTGAACAACTTCAGAAAACAAAACTAAGCGCGATTCAACTTTCAGAAAGAAAAGGAATTTTGATCTGTGAAGACCTTGGGGAACGAGTATTAATTAGCGGAAACGCAAGAACTTACCTTATAGGCGAGATATTTATAGAATAATTTATAATTTCAGAAAAAATTAGAATATGACTTTTAGAAACCTTTGCACCCTATTTTTATTGCTATTTGTTTGTAGTGCTAATTACGCGCAACAAAACAATCAAAAAGTTTTAACTGCGGAAGACTATAAGGCAGCAACAAAATTCTTGCCCTCCCATGTGAATTCATTAATAGAAAACAGGGTAGTGAAATCTGACTGGATGGAGAATGGTGATTATTATTACCAACTTAACAATGCCGGTAAGATGAGCTATGTATCTGTAGATCCTAAAACCGGAAAGAAAACAGCATTTGAAAACAGAGAAGCTTTAATGGGAACTGCTTCTCAAGATTCAACTTTAATTAAGGTTAACACTCGAAAAGAAGTAGCGTCTCCAGATGGTAAGAAAGCTGCTTTTATAAAGGATTGGAATTTATGGATGCGTGATTTGGAAACGGGTGAAGAGGTAAAACTTACTAAAGATGGAATAGAGAATTTTGGATACGCTACAGATAATGCAGGTTGGAGAAAGAGCGATAAACCAATTTTGTTATGGTCTCCAGATTCTAAAAAAATCGCTACTTATCAGCAAGATCAGCGTCATGTAAGTAATATGTATTTGGTTTCTACCAATGTAGGAGCACCAAAATTGCAGAGTTGGAAGTATCCACTGCCAGAAGATAAAGATATTATTCGCATACATAGAGTGATCATAGAAGTAGCTACTCCAAAAGTGATCAGGCTGCAATTACCGCCAGACCCTAGAAGAGGAACCTTGTGTGACGATATTTCTTGCGATGGCAGTTTCGATGATAATCAGTGGAATGAAGATGCCAGTAAATTGGTTTTTGTTTCTACTTCCAGAGATCATAAAATAGCAGGTTTACGCATTGCTGATGCAAATACTGGGGAGGTAAAGAATATTTTTGTTGAAGAAGTTGAAACTCAATATGAGTCTGGGCAAGGTAGCATCAATTGGAGATATTTACCGAAATCTGAAGAGATTATATGGTATTCTGAAAGAGATAATTGGGGACATTTATATTTATACGATTTGAATTCTGGGAAATTAAAGAATCAGATTACAAAAGGAGATTTTGTGGTAACTCAATTGCTGAAAGTAGATGAGAAGAAACAGAAATTATACTTTCTTGCAAATGGGAAAGAGAAAGATCGCGATCCTTATTATAGTCATTTTTATAGCATTGATCTTAAGGGTAAGAATTTAAAACTCTTAACTCCTGAGGATGGAAACCATAGTGTTTCCTTGTCTCCAGATACCAATTATTTTGTAGATACATTTTCTAAACCAGACACTCCACCGGTAACTGTGATTAGAGATATAAACGGCAAAATGATTACTGAATTGGTGAAAACAGATATTTCTAAACTAAAAGAGTCTGGGTGGAAACCTGCCATCAATGTGAAAGTAAGATCTAGTAATGAAAAGTGGGATCTTTATGGGTTAATGTTTACTCCCACCAATTTGGATAAATTCAAGAAATATCCAGTTGTAAATTATATTTATCCGGGACCGCAAGGTGGCGGAGTTGGAAGCAGATCTTTTTCTCCGGCAAGAAGAGATCATCAAGCCTTGGCAGAATTAGGATTTATTGTGGTGGTGATAGATGGAACTTGTAATCCGGACAGATCTAAATCTTTTCATGATGTCTGTTATGGTAATATGGCAGATAACACCTTAGAAGATCAAATTTCCGGGATTAAGCAATTAGCCGAAAAATATGGATATCTGGATCTAGATCGTGTTGGGGTCTGGGGACACTCCGGAGGTGGATTTGCTACCGCTGCAGCAATGTTTAAATATCCGGAATTCTATAAAGTGGGTATTTCTGAATCTGGAAATCATGACAGTCGCAATTATGAAGATGATTGGGGGGAGCGATATATAGGACTTTTAACTGCAGATGCAGAAGGTAAATCGAATTATGATGATCAGGCGAATGCTATTTTAGCTAAAAATCTGAAGGGAAAATTAATGCTTGCTCACGGTGGGATGGACGATAATGTACCGCCTTACAACACCTATTTAGTAGTAGATGCCTTGGTAAAGGCAAATAAAGATTTCGATCTGGTTATTTTTCCTAATGCCAGACATGGATATGGAGAGGACAGCAATTACATGATGCGGAAGCGGTGGGATTATTTTGTAAAGCACTTAATGGGTGCAACCCCGCCCAAGGAATTCGATTTTAGTGCTAATTAAGTAGGAGATGAATTTTAAACCCAAAACAGAAAACTATAAACAAAAAGTTGAGGAAAGCTTCAGGCTTCAAAAATTCATGGATTTCATCGGGGCGAAACTGGTGGAGGTGAAACCCGGGTTTTGCGAGATCCATTTACCATATAAGGAAGAACTCACGCAGCAAAACGGCTTTTTTCATGCAGGCATTATAAGCACGTTGGCAGATAATGCTGCTGGCTTTGCTAGTTTTTCACTAATGGAAGAGGATTCCTCAATTCTTTCAGTAGAATTTAAATTGAATTTGATCTCCCCGGGAATTGGAGAATTACTAATTGCAAGAGCCAAGGTGTTAAAATCCGGAAGAACGCTCACTATTTGTAGAGCAGATGTTTTTATATTGAAGGATGGCGTAGAGAAACTCTGTGCTGCATCGCAAGCAACTCTTATTCAAATAAAAAATTCTTCAGAAACAAAAACAGAAAAATGAGGATCTACATAGCATTTCTAAGCCTTTTAGTTTCTAAAACTGGCTGGGTCATAACTGATTTTAATTTTCAGTAAATTGTATTATTAAATCTAAGCATCAACTCATGATAAAGTCAAGCTGTTTACTCGTATTAAGTTTATTAGTTTCAACCTCTTTATTCGCTTTTCAAGATATGAGCGAGGTTACTGTAGAGGTGATTCCTGTTAGTGAGAATGTCTATATGCTCATGGGAAGAGGAGGGAATATAGGTGTTTCGGTTGGAGACGATGGAGTTTTTATGATAGACGATCAATTTGCGGCATTAACTCCTAAAATACTGGAGGCTGTAAAATCTATAAGCGATAAACCTGTAAAATTCTTAGTGAATACGCATTACCACGGAGACCATACTGGTGGGAACAGCAATTTCGAAAAGGAGGGAACTTTAATAGTTGCCCATGAAAATGTTCGCAAGCGATTAAAAGAAGACGAAAAGAATTCTGAAGGAGCGGGACTTCCCATAGTTACTTTCGATAATAAGTTGCAATTGCATTTAAATGGGGACGATATCATGGCGGTACATGTGCATAATGCACATACAGATGGCGATGCGCTTATTTATTTTCCAAAAAGCAATGTATTACATACCGGAGACACTTTTTTTAATGGGATGTTCCCTTATATAGATCTTAAAAGTGGAGGTAGTGTTGCAGGGGATATTGAAGCTGCTAAGACCGGTTTGATGCTCATAAATGAGAGCACAAAAATTATTCCGGGACACGGCCCCTTGGCAACCTATGCTGATTACGCGAACTATTCAAAAATGTTGGAAGGGATTCAAAAAAAGGTTATGACTGCTATCAAGGCAGGGAAAAGCAGAGAAGCTATTTTGGCCGATGAGAGTTTAACTTCAGAATATATTACAGATGCTGCAGCAGAAAAGGCTTTTATCAATGGGCCTAAGATTCGCGGAACTTATTATGATAGTTTAAAAAGTGAAGAATAATTTTTCAGAATTTTGGATCAAAAAATAGGTGGTCATGGTAGATTAAAAAAAGCTGTCTAAAATTATTGTCTCGATAATTCAAATGGTTTTAAGAGATTAAGGAAGGATAATTTTTAGAAATCAATACCCAATCATTATAAAATAACCTCTTAGTAAACTACCATCTTCCTCGAAATATAAATTCTAGACAGCCAATCTTATTTTAACCTTTTTCCTTCGGATTGAACACTAAAAATACTGGTTGTCCAATTACTCCGGCATGGTTCATTGCTTCTTTCAGTTTTGCGTCGTTCACGAAGGTTTTATAATCTTGTAAAGTATTCCACTGATTCATTACATAAATCATTTTAGAGTCGCCATTAATAGTTCCAACTTCATAACTCACCTCTTTGAAATCTTTCCTGGTTCTTTCAAAATCATCGAAAACCCGTTTCCATTTATCATAATCTTCGACTTCATGATAGATGATACCTGTAATTTTTTTGTCCACCATCTTTGTCCCTTCCAGTTTATTTAAAAGAAGAAATGTAGGTGGCCCCATTATGCCGGCCTCATCCATTTTTTGTTTTAACTCTTCATCCTCTTTAAATTGTTTATAATGGTCCTGAGATTTCCAGGTGTTAAACACATATACGGTGTTTGGATCATCCTCTAAAACTCCAACCTCATAACTTAGCTCTCCACTTTTTTCGCGTTTAGCAAAAAAATTATCAAAAGTCTTTTTCCAAACTCCAAAATCTTTGACTTTATGATATATTAAAGATTTAGTTTTGGTTTGTGCAGTAACCTTTAGAACTGTGTTTTCGTGTGAGTTTTCACTAAAATCTACTTTAGGTGTATTCCAACTCAACAGGGAGATAGTAAATATAAATGTCAAAATCTCGAACAAATAAAATTGCTTTCTCATAACAATGAATTTAAGATAGGAATAAGTATTGCTAACAAAAATCCTTAACATGGGGAAGGATGGGAGGATAGACAAAAAATTAAAGCATTAATTTACGAAAAATATGGGAGAATTTATATCTCTGAACCAGCATTTTTTGGGTGTTGGTTTTATAACTTAAATTGTAGCAAATATCATTTAAATGAAAATTCGAGAAGCCATTGAAGAAGACCTTAAAGAATTAAGCCTGTTGTTTGATGCCTATAGAGTGTTTTATAGGCAAACATCAAACTTAGAAGGCGCTAAAGATTTTATAAGCGATCGCCTATCTTTAAAAGACTCCAAGATCTTTGTTGCTGCAGAAAAGGATAAATTATATGGGTTTGTGCAATTATATCCTCAGTTCTCTTCAACTCAATTAAAACGTGCGTGGCTTTTAAATGATCTTTATGTTTCTCCTGAAGCAAGAGGGCAACAATTGGGAGTTCGACTAATAGAGAGAGCAAAAGTTCTTGCAGTTGCAACAAAATCTGTCGGGTTAATGCTGGAAACCGAAAAATGGAATACTATTGGAAATAATCTATATCCCAAAACAGGTTTTATTTTGGATGAGCTTCATAATTTTTATTATTGGGATATAAAGAAGTAAAGCCTTTTGAAAAATTACAATTTATGAAATCAGTTGCCAGAATAGAATTACGACCAATAATTGCATCAGATCTCGAAAATATATTTCGGGGTTTGTCTAATCCTGCTGTTATAAAATATTATGGAATTAGCTTTGAGAGTTTGGAAGCCACCCTTGAACAAATGATCTGGTTTCAAAATTTAGAAAAAAATGGAACCGGTAAGTGGTGGGCGGTTTGTGATACTGTTACTTCTAAATTTTTAGGAGCTGGCGGATTTAACGATCTATCTAAGGAATTCAAAAAAGCGGAAATCGGGTTTTGGTTATTTCCAGAATTTTGGGGAAAGGGATACATGCAAGAAGCAATGCCATTAATTTGTGATTATGGCTTCACAAAAATGGGTCTTCAGAGAATTGAAGGCTTTGTAGAAACCGAGAATAAGAATTGCAAAAGAGCTTTAGAAAAACTTCAATTTAACCTAGAAAAGACAGAAATAGATTGTGAATTGAAAAATGGCAAACTTATAAGCATAGATACCTATTCGAAAATTAAAAAATGAAAATTTCGGTTACCAACCCGAAACCCTGAAATAACAACTCTTTTCCCTATATTTATTTCATGCTAAAAGCTTGTCCGGAATGTGGAGATAAAATAGTTGGTAGAACAGATAAGAAATTCTGTAGCGACTATTGTAGAAATGCCTATAATAATAAGATAAATAAGGATTCCACAAATCTTGTTAGGAACGTTAATAATCTACTTCGAAAAAATTATAGAATCCTTCAGGAATTAAATCCAACAGATAAAACCAAGACCACGAAATCTAAACTGCTGGCTAAAGGTTTTAATTTTGAATACTTCACAAGTATCTATACCACCAAGAGCGGTACGGTATATTATTTTATTTACGATCAAGGTTATTTACCCTTAGAGAGCGATTATTATGCCCTGGTTAAGCGGAACTAACTATGCCAGTTTTGTGCTCTTAATTTAATTGCCGCATACAAAATGTCTTTTCTGCTGATTTGCCCTATCAATTTCCCATTTTCTATTATTGGAAACCTTCTACAATTATGTTTGTGGAATAAGGAGGCACAGTCAAAAATGTTTACATTCTTATCTATAGTAGGCACGTCGATTTCCATAAATTCTTCCACTCTTCTGTCCCCAATTGGCATATTATAATACCTGTTTTCAGAAATTTGTTTCATACAATCGCCATCAGAGATCACCCCAATTAGCTCATTATGTTCATTAACAACAGGAGCCCCGGAAATCTTAAATTTCATAAGCGCCTCGATCACCTTTATAACCGGATCATCTTTGCTGAATGTAATTAAGGAATGACACATATAATCTTTCACTAAAATGGGTGCACTCTTTATCTTTTCCGGTTCTACTCTTCTTCCTTGAAAACTTTTAATTCCCATAGCCCTAAGTTTTTGATTATTAACTCATTAATATAATCATTTTCTTAGCCTTTTGAAACCAGAGACATATATTTATTTTATTCAGCTTATCTTATTTATATTTAAACCACCAATACTTCTTTCTATTATGCTGAAAAAATTATCTCCTCTTTTAATACTTGTTCTATTATCGGGAATTATTTGGTTTCTTTTTTATTCCAGTATGCCTAGAACTATTTCTGAAAAAGAACTCCCTACTACAGAATTTTCAACAGTCCGAGCCTTCGAGCATGTGAAAGAATTTTCAAAAAGGCCTCATTTTGTTGGTAGCCCTGCACATAGTCTGGTAAGGAATTATATTGTAAAAACCTTACAGGATCTGGGGTTGGAAGTACAAACACAAGAAGGTTATAGTTTAACTAATAAAGGATTGCTTACTCGGCCACAAAATATTTTGGCAAGAATTCCAGGGAGTGGAAAAGAGAAAGCGCTTTTATTGATGTCACACTACGATTCTGCGGGGCATTCCTCTTTAGGAGCAAGTGATGCCGGTAGTGGGGTTGCAACTGTTTTGGAGGGAGTTCGTGCTTTATTAGCTGAAGAAAACACTCCTAAAAATGATATTATTATACTTTTTACCGATGCTGAAGAACTTGGGTTAAATGGAGCCGAGTTGTTTGTAAAGGAACATCCTTGGGCCAAAGAGGTTGGGTTGGCACTGAATTTTGAAGCCCGAGGAAGCGGAGGCAATTCTTTTATGTTGTTGGAAACCAATAGCGGAAATTCAAAATTAATCCAGGATTTTATTGCAGCCAATCCTAAATTTCCAGTTACCAATTCCTTGGCTTATAGTATTTATAAAATGCTTCCAAACGATACAGATCTCACCGTTTTACGCGAACAAGGAAATATAAACGGATTCAATTTTGCCTTTATAGACGATCATTTCGATTATCATACAGCGAATGATATTCCGGCAAACTTAGATAGGGAAACCTTGGCTCACCAAGGCAGTTATCTTATGCCATTACTTGCGTATTTTAAAGATGCCGATCTCAAAAACTTTAATTCTGAAGAGGATTTGATCTATTTTAATTTACCCTTAGGAGAGATGGTTAATTATCCTTTCTCCTGGATCTTTCCCATGTTATTTCTTGGGTTTTTAGTGTTTGCAGGCGTAGTTTTATACGGAATTTTACAAAGGAAATTGCTACCTAAAACAATTCTAAAAGGAGCCATCCCATTTTTTATAAGCTTAATAGGATCCGGACTTTTGGTGTTTTTAATATGGAAATTCTGTTTAATGATCTACCCCGAATACGGGGAAATGATAAATGGCTTTACCTATAATGGCTATTATTATATATCCGCTGCAATATTTATAAGCTTAACCATGTGTTTCTTTAGTTATCATTTAATGAGCAAAGCTACTGATCAGGCGGGGATTTTTGTGATTCCTCTTTTCTTTTGGTTGCTTATTTGTGCACTTACGGCATGCTATTTAAAAGGTGCTGCATATTTTATAATTCCTGCATTCTTTGGGGTGTTACAACTCTGGGTTATGATTCGTCAAAAAAAACCCAACTTATTTTTAATGCTACTGCTAAGTGTACCCGCATTGGTATTAATACTGCCGTTTGTAACTAGTTTCCCGGTTGCTTTAGGACTCAAAATTCTGTTTGTTACGGGAATCCTAACCGTATTATTGTTTACTTTATTCCTTCCGGTCTTTGGCTATTTTAAGCACAAAAAGACCTTAGCGAAATTATTAGGCTTAGTTGTAATTATACTATTTGGAATTGCACATTTTAAATCAGATTTTAATGAAGAACGTCCAAGGCCAGATAGTTTAGTCTATCTTCTAGATGAAGATTCCAATACTGCAAGGTGGAACTCCTACGATTTAAAATTAGACGATTGGAATGAAGCCTATTTTGGTGAAGATCCCGGCAAATCGGGAATCACAGATAATGCTTTTGAAAGTAAATATGGTTCTGGTTTTAAATATAGAGCAACCGCTCCTGTGGTGAAGATTTCTTCGCCGGGAGTTATTTACAAAAAAATTAATAATAAAGATTCACTTAGCACTTCTTACAGGTATTCCTTGAAGATCGCTCCAAATAGAAAAGTGAACAGGATGGAGTTGTTTTTAAATAGTTCTTATAATTTTGAGGAATTCACTGTGAATGGACTGGAAGCTGATTCCGCTACAATTGGAGGGGAGAAATATCATGTCTTTAAAAATAGGTGGGGAAACAGATTGCTAACCTATCACGCTGCTAATGCAGATACATTACTAATTAATTTTACGACAAAGGAAAATGCTGCGCCGGAAATTGTTCTATATGAAAGCAGTTATGATCTTTTGGATAATGCTGACTTGAAAGTGCAAAAGAGGGATAAGACCAAAATGCCGAAACCTTTTGTGTTGAATGATGCGGTGATCATTAAAAAGACAATTAAGTTAGAAGAATAGGGGACAAGAAGAGACTTCGACAAGCTCAGTCTGACAGACAGATTTTGAAGCATAAAATAGCGTCACTCTGAGCCTGTCGAAGAGTAAGTTATAATAAAATAAGTGTCACGCTAAGCCTGTCGAAGCGTGAATTACAAAAGAAAAAAGCATGAATATTTCAATATTAGGATGTGGTTGGTTAGGATTGCCGTTAGCAAAGAAATTACTTGAAGATGGTCACATTGTGAATGGGTCTACTACTAGCCGGGAGAAAATGTCTTCCCTTTCTTCAGAGGGGATTTCCCCTTTTGTAATACAGCTTTTTGAAGAAGGAGTACAAGGAGATATCTCCTCCTTTTTAGGAAATTCTAAAGTTTTGATCATCGATATTCCGCCGGGTTTACGCAAAGATCCGGAAGCTAACTTTGTTGCAAAAATAGGCCTACTTAAATCTTTCATAGAAAAATCGGGAATAGAGAAAGTGCTTTTTGTGAGCGCAACCTCAGTGTATCAGGATATGGTAGATTTTCCTGTGTATACAGAAGAAATAACAGCTAATGGCAATGCAGAGAATGCAAAGCAGCTAATAGGAGCTGAAGAACTGTTGAAGGATTCAGAGAAATATAAAACTACCATCCTTCGGTTTGGCGGATTAATAGGCCCCGGGAGACATCCAGTAAATTACCTCTCCGGAAAATCTGACTTAAAAGATCCCGAAGGACCGATAAATCTGATCCCTTTGGAAGATTGTATTGGGATAATTTCCTCAATTCTTGAAAAAGATGTGTGGGGTGAAACTTTTAATGCAGTAGTTCCTAATCATACAACCCGTAAAAACTATTATACCAGAATTGCTAAGGAGAAAGGATTGGCATCCATGACTTTCGTTGAGGATTCTCCCTCGAAAGGGAAGATCATTGAATCGGTAAAAATTGATGAAATCTTAGGGTATAAATTTAAAAATACGATATAATAAAATGAGCGCATGTCATCTCGACCCTCAGGAGAGATCTCACTGGAAACGGAGATTTGTGTTAAGGAGGAGATTTCTCAGTCGCTAAAAAGACTCCTTCGAAATGACAATTTTGGTAATACCATAACTTCTGCGAGGGATAGCAGCGGTAGCTCCTAATTGCTTTTACAATTGGGACTTTAGCGAATAGCCCGACCGCTTTTTCTGGCGGTCGCAGCCAAAGAAAAAGGGCCAACATCACTGTGGCCCTTTTCTAATATCTAATTATAATTTTACCAGATCTTAACTCTGTTCTCCGGTTTTAGATACATTTTATCACCTTCTTTAATATCGAAAGCTTCGTAAAATGCATCTATATTTTGTAACGGTACATAAGCACGGTACATTCCAGGAGAATGCGGATCGGTTTTAATCTTGTTTCTCAAAGCTTCTTCTCTCATTTTAGTACGCCAAACGGTCGCCCATGAAAGGAAGAAACGTTGCTCTGGAGTAAATCCATCTATTTCACCAGGATTGCCGTGCTCTTTTAAATGCATTTGAAGTCCGTCGTAAGCAGCATTCACACCACCTAAATCTCCAATGTTCTCACCTAACGTGAATTTTCCGTTGATGAAAACACTGTCTAATACTTCTATGGCGCTATATTGTTCAGCTAATGCTCCACCAAGACCTTCAAAAGATTCCAGATCTTTATCGCTCCACCAGTTGTT
>JAGXIJ010000140.1 GCA_024635675.1 Gillisia sp. | reverse complement strand
TCGATAAATTCACCCGAAGTCGTAGCCCCGAAAATTTTTATTTCTTTAGCTCCAAAAAGTTCCGAAATTGCTTTTATATCTTGTTTTATAGATAGAAAAATAATCGCTAATGTTGGTTTGAAGTTATTCTCTAGATGCCTTTCTAATTCCTTTTTAATAGCTTGGGTGGAAATCCCTTTAAAGGTTACTGAATTCATAGAACTTTTACTTGCTGTTATTCACTTTCAATACTTCCTATCATTACTTCTACACCACCCGTAGCAAACTTGCTTAAATCGGCAGCCGTAGCCTCTCCTTCTGGCGAACTCATAGTTTTTTGCAATTGATCCATGTCTAAAAAATAGATTTGGGCCATTCTATAAAAAGCGGGTTTTGAACCGTCTGGGGTAGCAACTAGTTTTGTTAGCTCAAGTTTTTCAACACCCTTCATAGTCGCTGCAAGCGGAAGATGATTGTTATGATAATAGTCCTCAAAAACATCGACCTCGGCTGGATGTCCATATAAAACGGTTAATTTTTGCATACTATTTAGTGTTTAGTTATTTTTCTTTAAGTGCTACACAACAGGTTGTTAAGTTATGCATTTCAAGATTTCCGCCTGTGGCTCTGCCCAGTTCGGCGTTGCTGAACATACCTGCCATGGGAACGTTCCATATTTTTTTGATGCCTTCCAATTCCTGCGACATAAGAGGTCCTAAAGAAAGTATCCTGCCTGCACAACTGAATACAATAACAGCATCCGCTTCAGGCATTACGGTGTCTTTTAAATTCTCTACGCTTTTTACCACTTTCTCCATCACGTCAAAATCCGGCGGTAAAGAGAAGCGTACTTTTGAACCTTGTGGTACTGTACCACTTGTGAAATAAGATCGGTCACTCCAGTCAACCATAAGGCCTGGCCGCATTACGGGGTCTCCCTTTTCACGTTGCAATTGTAAAGGAAAGTTGGCAGCTATCTCTATCAATAAACTATCATTTTCCGGGGTTACGTTTTTAATGCCACCATATTTTGCAATAAGATCCAACACTGGAAGATTATCTACTGTGAACACGTGGTTGCCTTCACTTTTGGTCACTAATTTTTCTGTGCCCACTGGCTTCCATCCACAGGTTGCAATACCATTTATTTGCACTTTTGATTCATCCAATGCAATACATACCATGGCTTTGTTACTGTCTTTGCCATTGGTAAATACGAAGGTTTCCGAAAATGAATAATCATCTCCTGCAGCACCTCCAAATGCGTTTACTGCTGATCCTGCTATCTCTTCAATGCCACGTAGCACTTCTTCACCATCTGCAGACGCATCACTTATTCCTATAAAAAAAGCAGGAATTTCAAAATTTTCTTTTGCTTTTTTTGCAATTCCTTTTGCAACTTCCCTATAATTTTTTTCTGGATATTCTTCAAAATAAATTTGAAAATGTTCTTTTTTCATATCGAGCAATAGAATGGCCGCCGAGCCTTTTTCGGGTTCTTCATCTATAAATTCCCCATTAGTGGTACAGCCGAAAACGCTGATGCATGCTGCATCCAATAAATTAGTAATAGTACTTCGGTCAAGGCTTTTTGAAATAAAGCAAATGGCTAAAGTCGGCTTGTAACCGTCATCGATACTTTCTTCCAAAGCAGTTTTGATTTCCTCGGTGGATTTTCCTTTGATTGATTTACTTTTCATATTTGTTTTTCTTTTAATGCTACCCAACTACAGGTTGTAGAATGATATTCATGTTTACCATCAATGCCTTTTCCATATTCGCCATAGGAATAAAAACCTGCCATAGGCGCATTCCATAATTTTTGTAAACCTTCATTTTCTTGTTGTGCCAAAGGACCTAATGCAGCTAATCTGCCTGCACACGAAAAAACCAGGAGTGCATCGGCTTCTGCTTTGGTTGACGTCTTTAATTGGCTGGCATTATTAATGACTGTTTCAATAATGTCGAAATCTGGAGGTGTGGAAAACCGAAATCTAGCTCCTTGTTCGACATTGGATTCAAGCAGTAAGGCTTTTTCTTCTTTATCGAACCCTATTGGATTGCACATTTTTGGTTCTCTATCTTTTCTTTCAATTTGAAAAGGATATTGATTGCCTAGATTTTCAAAAAAAATCATCTGGTCATCAGCTTCTTGGATGACGCTTCCTAGATATCGAAGATACATGTCAAGAGCAGGTTTGTTATCTATTGTATAAACCTTATTGTCTTTGCTTTTGGTTATTGTTTTAAAAACGCCTATTGGTTTCCATCCTGAAATGGCCATTCCTTGCATTTGTACTTTGTCTTCGTTTAAAACCAGTGATACCATGCCGAAATTTGTTGATTGATTGTGCGTAAATACATAGGTTCCAGTAAATGTCATGTCATCTCCTGCCATACCACCAAACAAATTGACATGGTTACCCACTAAATTTTCAATACAACGTATAAGGGTTTCACCATCCATCATTGTTCCATTGGTGGTCAATGAAGTGCTAAGGAGTACAAATGACGGATTTTTGAATTTTTGCAATGCTGTTTTGGCCAATTTTGTGGCAGATTCAGTTATTGTTTTTTTGTCAACAGCTTCAAATACAATACTGTAATACTCTCGTTTCAAATCAAGTAAAAGGATGACTATTGAGCCTTTATCCTGATAGCCATCGATAAATTCTGTACTGGAAGTAGCACCAATTATGTCTATATTATTTTTGTGAAGCATATTGCAAATAGCGTTTCTATCTTGCTTAATGGATATAAAAATAAATGCTAGTGTAGGAATGAAGCTATTAGACATACTTTGTTCTAGTGCCAATTGAATGTCTTTAGTGGATTTCCCTTTTATTGATTTTGCTTGCATTTTTACAAATTGTTTTTACAAAATGAATCTTTTACATTTTAACTGGGGTAGTTAAAAATGCATTCTGCGCAGGCTATTTTTGATGAGGTATATAAATCTAATCAATTAATTTCTAATTCTTTAGATCTTTTAAATAAAGGGATTTATTGTTTTAAAAAGGTTTGGGAAATATAGATAGATCATTTATTTTCCATAAGTAGTGATTTACGAATATGTCGGAAGAATTTAATCATTGCCTTTTATTTTTTGTCTTATTTGATTTAAGGCTTTAATTCTACTTTCTATATTACCAATCGCATTAAAGGTTCTTCCCATATCTCCTATTAAGTAATTTTCCATTGATGGGGTTCTCAAAATCCTTTCATAATCTTCAGATAGGTTGCGATAGTCTTTTATAGAAGCAACCTTATTATAAAACTCTTGAACATTCTCTTCATTTATAACCAGATTCCCTGTTTCTGTTGTCATATATCCTTCTGGTAATGTATACATCAAAGGTTCAAATTGATTTTCAACAAATCTTGTTATTGAACTTAAGGAATTCTCTATCAGGATAAAGTCCGCGTAATATTGGGAAAGATCTTTTATAAGTTTCTTTTCTTTGAAAGTATTGAAAGTGCCCATTGTCTTAGCCGATTCGAAGGTTGTCGGGTAATTGGTAGAACTAGCTGAATAGAATAAGGGCTCTACGTACATCCCAAATTTTTCAATTCCCATTGTTATATTAGGGTTCCTAACATAGGTTAACAGCGTATCTAGATATTCTATTCGTTTGGTATGGAATTTTTTATAGTACTTAAGTTTTTGTCCATCCTTCTCTAAATCTAAAAGAACATTTTCAAAAAAGTTGTCTTCTACTATTCTTGACTTTCTATTTTCGTTCCATCTATTAATCTGCAAGGCTATCAAAATCCCAATGACAACCAAGACGATCTCTCCAATTGCATAAATTAGATATTTACTGAATTTATTTTCAGTTAACATTCGGTGTCTAATTTTTCTGAAGAATTTTATCATTAGCCATGAAATTAATTCTCCTAAATATATGATTTTAAATTAATTACGTGATCTATAGATTTTTCAAGTTCTTTTGGATTGAGATTATAAATTTTGAAGGATAAACTGTTTCAGCGCTCTTTATTTTGTGATTACAGCTTGAAGTAATTTTATGAGCTTCAGTAAAAGCGGGAAGAATTCTATTAAAAACATAATTTCTCGTTGAACTCAGATCAGAAATACAGAAAAAAACCTTCAATTTTAAATCTTAAAAACCCAAAAATTTACACTACAAAATAATCATTTGCAATCTGTTACTTTTTAGTAATTTAGCCTGAAAATTTTAACTTATTCTTTCAAATGAAAAAAATAACCAATGCACTTATTTTATCTGCACTAGCAGCAACGGTAGTTACCGGATGTAAAAGTGACGATAAAAAAATGGAAGTTAAAGAAGAGTCCCGTGGGATCAATTTGGCTTTTATGGATACAACCATGAGCCCAAAAGAGGACTTTTTTAGATATGTAAATGGAGCATGGGCCGATTCCACAGAGATCCCAGATGAATACACTACTTGGGGTAGTTTTAATGAACTTAGAAAAAACACCGATGAAGATGCACTTTCCTTATTGGAAAAAGCTTTAAATGATAAGAATTTAGACGCTAAAAGCGATCAGGCTAAAGCGGTGTTCATGTATCAAAGTATAATGGATACTGTTGCCAGAAACAAAAAAGGAATAGCGCCTTTAACTCCATACTTGGAGAAAATAGCTGCTATCCAGAATAAAGAAGACTTACAGGTATTCTTAACCGAAATGCAACAATACGGGGGAGCCGGCTTTTTCGGATTTACCGTTCGCGCAGATGCAAAAGATAGCAACGCCAATGCAGCATATATTTATCCTACCAGATTAGGTTTGCCAGACAGAGACTACTATCTAGAAATGGATGAGAAATCCAAAGAGACTCGTGTAGAATATAAAAAACACGTGACAAAAATGTTGCAGTATTTAGGAGATTCTGGAGAAGAAGCTTCAAAAAGTGCTGAAACAATTTTAGCTTTAGAAACAAGTTTAGCACAACCACAAATGGATAAGGTAGAGCGCAGAGATGCACGAAAGACCTACAATCCAATGTCTGTTGCTCAGCTGCAAAAACAAGTTTCAGCAATAGACTGGAAAAAATATTTTGATGAAATTGGTGCTTCTAAGGTAGATACAGTAATTGTGGCTCAACCTAAATATATGCAAGCCTTGCAAAAGACCTTTGCAGCAAATAAGATTGTAGATTGGAAAACGTACTTGCGTTGGAATTTGTTCAACGATGCTGCTAGAGCTTTAACTATGGAAATAGAGCAAACTAATTGGGATTTTTACAGCAAAACGCTTGAGGGGGCTAAAGAACAACGCCCGCTAAAAGAACGTGCCTTACAAACTGTTAATGGAACTTTAGGAGAAGCTTTAGGTAAATTATATGTAGAAGAGAACTTTCCGCCAGAAGCTAAGAAGAAAGCTCAGGAAATGATCGCTAATATCATTAAGGCATACGAAGTAAGAATAGATAAGCTTACTTGGATGAGCGACAGCACTAAAACCAAGGCAAAAGAAAAATTAGCATCTACCACAATTAAAGTTGGATATCCAGATGAATGGAAAGATTATGGAGAATTAGAGATCTCTTCTCCAAAGGACGCTAAGGGTTCTTATTTCCAGAATATGTTGAATGCAGCTAAATGGAATGTAAAAGAAGACATGGCCAAATTAGGAGAGCCTGTAGATAAAACAGAATGGTTTATGGCACCGCAAATTGTGAATGCATATTACAACCCTAGTTACAATGAAATTGTGTTTCCGGCAGCAATATTACAACCACCTTTCTACGATTACAAAGCAGATGCTGCTGTAAATTATGGTGGAATTGGAGCGGTGATAGG
>JAGXIJ010000139.1 GCA_024635675.1 Gillisia sp. | reverse complement strand
TATAACAAAAACTCCTATTATAAGATCTTAGATGAGAAATTGCACCTCCTAATAGATGAGCTTTCCAGTCATAGAGAAAATAATTTTATTGGCAATATGCTAATGCATCACCGGGTTAAAAGCACCCAGCATTTGTCTAAATTTATAGAAGTAAAAACTGAGTTAGAATTGCTTAAAACTTCAATAAAGAATTAGCCCCTCTCCAGCTCGTTAATGTGATGCACATAATTCTTTGCCTTTCTGAACAAATAAGGTTTTATGTAAGGCCTTAAGTGCCTTCACTTTATTTTCTGTGGCTACTAATAAGGAAACATTATTAATACTACCTCCATAAGAGATCATCCTAAGAGGAATTTCATTTAGAATTTCGAACAATTTAAATGTACTTGGATCTTCAATAAGCCTTTCCCCTACTATACAAATTATACTATGATCTGTATCTACTGTGATATCACCGTAATTCTTTAGTTGATCTAAAATTTGGTCTAAATTCCTAGTATCGTCTATGGTTAGAGAGATCGCGATTTCTGAAGTTGTGATCATGTCTATTGCGGTCTCCAGATTATCGAATATTTCAAATATTTTCTTTAGAAAACCATGTGCCATCAACATTCTATTGGACTTAATTTTAATAGCCGTAATACCATCTTTAGCGGAAATCGCTTTCAGTCCGTTCTCAGTAATTTCCGAAGATATCTTGGTCCCAGGTAATTCTGGTGTAAATGTGTTTTTAAGATAGATAGGAATATTTTTACTTATAACTGGAGAAATGGTTTGAGGGTGTAATATTTTAGCACCAAAATATGCCAATTCTGCTGCTTCCTCAAAAGTAAGACTAGACAATGGATGAGTATCTTTTACATATCTTGGATCGTTGTTATGAAAGCCATCTATATCTGTCCATATTTGTACTTCCTCTGCATTTAGAGCAGCTCCTAAAATAGTTGCAGTATAATCGCTTCCTCCTCTTTTTAAGGTGCTTACACGATTAAATTTATCTATTCGTACAAAACCTTGTGTTATATAAATTGGATCCCGATCTTCAGAAATTAAGTAAGGTTCAATCTTATTCGCTATTTTATTGGTGTCAGGATTTTCCAAATTCCCTACATACATAAATCGCTTTGCATTTAAAAGGGTATTAGGTGACTCGCGAGAAGAAAGATATTCTGAAAAGATAAATGTTAGTACGGTTTCACCAAAGGTTAAAATCTGATTCGAAATATTTTCTGAATATTCGCCTGACACTAATTCATTGAATTCTTGAAATAGATTTTCTATGACTAATCTTACTGTAATATTTCTCTCTGAGCTGGGAATTAATTTATCGAGCAGATCTAAATGTTTAGCCTTTAGAGACTTCACCAAAAGTTGTACCTCCCTCTGATTATCATTTTTCAACTCTTCAGAAATATCAACCAAATAGTTCGTAACTCCAGACATTGCAGATAGCACAACCATTTTAGGTCCCTCAATGGACTCAATTATACTTCTAACATTTTTTATACTTTCTGCTGTACCAACAGAGGTACCTCCAAATTTTAAAACCCTCATCATATTATATTTAAAGATGCATAAGTAGGAAGAGATTTGAAATTTTTAAAAAAATAATCAGGTTTTATATATATTTGTACAAAATGTATATTATTTAACAATGAATACAATCACATCTTGCGTGCATAACATGTTAAGACATCAACCTTTTTTGGATGATGCACTTTCTAAGGATCTTTTAAATTTTAGCGCCCTAGCCGAACATTTACAGCCGGAGGTTGAAAAAATACTAAGAAAGCCAGTTAAACAAGGATCTATTATTATGGCACTTCGCAGATATGCGCCTCAAAGAAATCTTTTAAAGAATACCAATTTAAGAGAGATGGGGGATATTGTTGTGAGATCTGGAATTACTGAGTTCACTTATCTTAATTCCAATACCTTGTTGGCGAACCAAGCTTTATTGATGAATTCTGTTAAAGATCAAATTGGAGTTTATTTAAATTATTCCAGTAACTATCAAGAAAGTAACATTCTAGTTTCTAACGATCTAAAAGAAAGTGTAAGTGGTTTTTTTAAAACTGAAACCTTAGTTTCTGTGAAAAGCGAACTATCCAGTATCACGATTGCATTACCAAAAAATAGTTCTAAAACGGTAGGGCTTTATTTCTACATTTTTAAACTTCTTGCTTATGAAGGGATTCCGGTATTTGAAATGATATCTACATCAAATTACTTTGCATTATTCCTAGAGAAGGAATATATAAATCAGGCATTTTTATTACTTAATGAAATAAAAATTTCTTAAAATAAAACAGCAACTTCTACCAGTAATCAAAGTAGACTCCTGTCATTGCCACTACTGCGGTTAATATTACGAGTACTATTATAATAAATGTAGCTCCAAATATTGTTTTCTTATTTGCTTGTAAAATAAAATCTTCAGAACTATTATCCTCCTTATCTCTGATTTGCATAAAAATATTTTTTCAAAATTAAATAAATTAATCCTTAGGAATTACTAACAATAAATTAATATATAACTAAAATTCTCTTAAATAGAGATTTCTTTTTGATACTTCTATCTAAATTTATCAAAATAATATACGAAAATATGAAAACTATATTACGAGCATTGTTAGCTGGATGGGGTGCAAAAAAATTTGGTGGCGGCTGTGGTTGCTTCGGGATCGTAATAGTGTTTATTATTTTATGGATCATACTAGGATATCTAGGACTGAGTTAGACAACTCACCTCCTCTCCTATTATCCTCTAGCAATTGAATTTAATCCTCTTTTGGAAGGCCCTCTTCTTCTCTTCTAAACAGATCTATAATATTAAATATCAGGATACAAAACATTAGCCAAATTGTACCTGCGATTATTCCTCCCGCGATATCTGAGGGGAAATGAACCCCAAGATATATTCTACTTATCCCTATGCTAACAATAAGGAATGAGCAGAGGAAGATGAGGCTTATTTTTAACCATTTATTTATCTTCAGAAAATAGAATAAGTAAATTAAAAAGCCATAAAAAGCCGTTGCACTCATGGCATGACCACTAGGATAACTAAGGGTTTGAACCGATACTAAATGTTCTGCAGTAGGTCTCGCTCTATTTATTACCTCTTTAAGTGCAAGATTGGAAAGTCCTGATATAATAATTACAAAAACCAACTGTACTACATAATGCCAATTTTTAAACTTGAAATAAAATAAGATAGAGCAAATTGTGGTAATTACTATATAGCCATACAGGTCTCCTAAATTGGTTATAAACTGAAGAATTTTATTTAATTCTGGTGTTCTGTATGAAATGACAAACTCAGTGATCTTTCCATCATAATTAGCCACAGTATCACTGGAAAGGGTATTGGTTAGCTCTATGAAAACGTTTATTCCAATTACTACTATTATTAAAGCTAAAATAATAGAAATTATGTAGGGTAATTTAGTATTGTATTGATGAAATTTATCTCTTAAAAAAGATGTCAACAAGCGTAAGAAATCAATGATTTTATCTTTCATATATAGTTTATCTAACAGCTGCAATTCGTTAATTAGAAAATTCTAATTTAAAGAGTAAAACTAAAGAAAATCTAAGGACTGTTTAAATAATGGAGAGCAACCGGGAAACTAAATGTTTTAAGGATAATCTTCTAAATAACTTAAAGCATTATTTATTCTATATTTTCAGTCAGGGAATCGTTTTGTACAAGGTATTGAATGAGGATTTTCTTTCTTCCCCAATTCTTTGCCTTTTGTACATCTTCTCCCATGTAAATATCTATTTTATTTCTCCAGCGATGATGCATTTTGTCTTTCACGAAAAATATTCCCGAGAAGCCATCTATCTTAACAGGTGTATTATATTTCATACCATCTTTCAAAAGATCTCGGGAAATAGCAATAACATTCATCCCAGGTTTTAAGGTATCTCCCCAAGCGGTGATCTTTGGGTTTCCTTGATTTTGATAGGCCAAAGAATTATATGCACTAGCTGTAACTTCAACTGTTTTCCAATTCATTGGCTCAGAAGAATGCTCATTCGAATCTTTACAACTAATATAGAGCGTCATAAAAATTGTCATAAAAGAAATAGATGTAAGTTCTAGAAAAACTCTAGTCATAGCTCTAATTTTTAAAACATGAAGTATAACTGACATAATTACCGATTATTGTTTGAGCCTGAAATATTAGCACCTATAAATTCAATTTACGATAAAATACCAGTATAATAGGCACTAGCACTACTTAAGAGTTCAATTATAAATACAGAATCAGCATAAATTGATCAAATATGGGGTTTCCTGACTTTGGCTCGGTTATGGCAACTTGATAAATACAACGTAAAAATTAAACGTGTAGACGGTAATATTGAAGTTTACATTTTTTAAAAATTGAAAAAACACATTTATGAGTCAAGTTAAAGAGAAAGACACGGTAAAAGTACATTACACAGGAAAACTAGCAGACGGACAAGTTTTTGACAGTTCTGAAGGAAAAGATCCAATCGAATTCACTCTAGGTCAAGGTCAGTTAATTCCTGGGTTTGAAAAGGGTCTTATCGATATGAAATTGAACGAGAAAAAAACTATAAATATTCCTCAAGCTGAAGCATATGGTGAACCACGTGCTGAAATGATACAGGAAGTTGAGAAAAGTCAGTTACCACCGGAAATTGTACCGGAAGTTGGAATGGGACTTGTTTCTAAAGGACCTGATGGACAAGAAATGAACCTTTTGGTTGCTGAAGTAAAAGAGGATACTATTGTAGTAGATGGGAATCACCCTCTAGCTGGAAAAGATCTAATTTTTGATCTTGAAGTAGTAGAGATTAAATAAGGTTAGTTTTCTAAACTAATTGCCTCATAATTAGATTTTGTGATTTTATTGCAAATCTAATTATGAGGCTTTTTTATGTTTTAATATTTATTATATTTTACTAAGTTCCAATATTGCATTATAAATTGCTTTTTTAAGATCCTTCTTAAATATATTTTCTTCAGAATATTTTTGATTGATCTCTAATTCAATCCCAGAGTAATTATCTGGGAATCTATTTCGCAAATAGCTTGTAAACCCATCTGCTTTTCCTAAATATGGATAATTATATCTAATTTTAAAACTTGGTAATTCCCTAGTAATTAATTTTCTGAATTGTTTAGATATCAATTTTTCTGAATTTCTTGATGGATCATATAATAATCCAATATCTGCATTTCTCTTCTGTCCATCCAGTACAGGTGTAAAACTGTGAAATGAAAGGTGAAGCACCTTCTCCCCTGAGCTTATAAAATTCAAAATAACCTTTTCTAATTCCTTCCTATAAGGATCATAGATCTCATTAATTAGTATCGATTTTTCTTTTTTACTTAATGTCTTGGAGAATTCTGAAAATAATTTTGGATGATGCTTGGACCTATTCACTTCTATTAATAATCTGCTAACTTTATTGGATTTAGAATAATCGCCTAGGTCTAAGCAAAATTTAAAAAGATCTAAAGTTCCATAATCCAAGCCTCTATGAGAATTTAGAGCAGCCTTAGCATTTTTAAATAGAATTTGGTAGTTCTCAGGAATTTCGTTCCCTCCATGCTCACAGCTAAATACTAATTTCACGGATTATAAAAATTATTGGATTCTAAGCAAGTAGTTAGCTCACCATAAACCAAGTTGATATTTGCATCTATATAATCGTTTGAAATTCCTCTAATAATTCTGGTAGACAAACTTCCATGAGCCAAAATGAATTCAATTGTATTTTGATGTTTTGGGGAGATTGTTTCCTTTACTCTGTGATAGATTTTCTCCCACATTTTATTGGCGGTAGTTTTTTCTTCTATATCGAATAAGTTCAAATATTTTATATTTGATATCTTGGTGTTTTCAGCATCTTTAATCACATCATTAAAAATAGTAAACAAATCGTCTTCATGCCATTTCTTTTGATCTTCCAAGGACACCAATTCTTCTGATACTAACAATTTTAAAATTTCTATGATTAACACAGCAATTGCGATATCTGCCTTTGGACATTCCTGAACATCTATCACTCTTATTTCAATCGCATTTCTGTCGAATCGGGCAATGGCACCTCGGGAATTCAGAAAATGCTTATTCAATATTTTATCTGTATCAAAGGGCTCGATCGCTCTATTGATAGGCTCAAAAATCTGTTTAATATAGGATTCTTTACTAAAAACTTGCTCTGGGATCACCTTTCCTGTCATCTCTGGAATTTCCTTTTGATTGGTTTTATAAACCTCCATTCTGGAATCCAAGAATCCGGTTGGCTTAGCTTCAAAGATGGGAGAACTAGCGCTTAATGCAGGAATAATTGGAAGTAGTACTCGAATTGCAGCGTGTAGTCGTTCAAATTCCTCGTCACCATTAAAAGGTAAATTAAGATGCATGCTTTGCACATTGCTCCAACCATGCCCTCTACAATCAAAGATCTTGTTATAAAGAGAATAGATCTCACTATAATTATGTTCCCATAGCTTCATCTCTTTTTCCGGATTCATAAGCGGGTGGGAAGCACTAGGCATCATTTTAGCATTTTCTGAAATCAATAATTTATTGATCTCCTTTATATTATCATGGAATAATATATCCAGATCTTCCAAGTTTTTAGTGGGTCCATTGGTCTTAAGTTCCACTACATGAGCAACCAGTTCATTACTCCATTCTATTTCCCCATTAGAAACGTCTGATGTAATCGAACCATTCTTAAGGATCATCAGTTTATCTACTATTGGGTTGATCTTTAAGCTAGAATTCTGAACCAGCATATATTCCAGTTCTATTCCAAAAACTTCAAAAAGATGATAACTCATACTTACTTTTTTTCTAATCTGTTTTTTAATGCCGAAAGGATCTTAATATAGATCTCATCTCCATAATACCCATCTTCTACCCCTGCATCTATATTTGGATTATCGTTAATTTCTATCACTAAAGGTTTACCATTTACTACCTTGACATCTATACCATATAATCCCAAACCCATTATTTTAGCCGATTTTAAGGCTACCTCCATCACCTTTTTAGGCACTTTTTCTATCGGTAAACAATCGGCATTTCCATCCTGATCATTTTTCTTTGACGCATTCCAGTTATAGATTTGCCAATGCCCTTTAGCCATATAATATCTGCATGCATATATTGGTTCATTATCCAGGATTCCAATTCTCCAATCATATTCTGATGGGGTAAATTCCTGAGCGATAATAAGATCAGATTTTTTGAGCATGCTAGTTACCAGCTCCTTAAATTCTTCCTCGGTTTTAGCCTTTTTAACTCCAAAGGAAAAAGTAGAATCCGGAGATTTTAGCACACACGGAAGCCCTGTGAACTTCAACACTTCCCCTGTATTGTATTTATCTACAATAACCGTTTTAGGAGTTGGAATATTTGCGTTTTGTAAAGCTTCGGCCATAAACACCTTATTGCAACATTTTAAAATTGCACCCGGATAGTCTATTATTGCTATCTCCTCCTGCTGTGCCTTTCTTGCAAATGCATATGCTTCATTGTTTACTTCAGTACTTTGCCTAATAAATAAAGCATCAAAAGAAGATAATCTGGAAAGATCTTTTGGAGTAATTACTTCCACATAGAAATTCATTTTTTCAGCCAGCTCTGTAAATTTCTTAATTGCCTTTGCATTACTCGGGGGTGCAGTATCTCCCGGTTGTACCAAAATGGCTAAATCATATTCTGCTGAAGTTGACTTTGCAGTATCATAGCGTTTCTTCGCAAAATAATCGGACGCAAATTCAAACATACTTTCTTTATGCTCTTCCGGGATCTCAGATTCTGAAATAGCATGGATGTTTTTAATATTCCATTTTGTAGTAAAATTAAATTTCACTCTTAAAAATGGGATCTGAAAAGATCTAAAAAACATGGTACTCAATTCCTTATATTTTTGTGCTACATTTTGTCCAAAATAAACACTTAAGGTAAACTCCTGGGACTTTATATTTTTAAGGCTTTTCTGAATTAGATCATCAAAATCATCTGCTATAATTTTAACTAATTTAGGTTCCCGTAAATCCACAATATTCTTCACCGTAGGTATTGCCCTATGGTCTCTTGCTTCAGCGAGTAGCGAAACATAATATCCTTTAGATTGGTACGAATAATCTTTACATAGATTAAAGACCCTAGCCTTTTTAAGGTTCGAGTAAACAGGATTCATAAGATAATCCTGGGAAGAAATAACCGCTATGTTATCTACAGCAATTTTCCATTTTTCGGGGTGGCTTACAACAATTAATTTCTTCATTTATGGATTTAAAAACTTATCTAATTTAGTTGAAAAACAAATTCAATATTCAAAAAAATAGCAGCAGGTAAAATATAATTATTAAATTCCGGAGTATTTAAAAAGTAATCCAGTTCAAATGAAAATTACAGCCATTTTTATAATAAGTATATTAAGTATTAATTCCTTTTACGGTCAACACAAAGAACAATCTGAAATGTGGAAAAAAGCAAAAAAAATTCACGAAAAGGTGATCACTATAGATACTCATGATGATATAAATATCAACAATTTCACGACCAATCGCAATTATACCCAAGATCTTAATACACAAGTGAACCTGCCCAAAATGATGGATGGATGTTTAGATGTGGCTTGGTTTATAGTTTATACCGGTCAAGGGGAATTAAATGATGCCGGATATGAAGCTGCTTATAAAAATGCCATTTCTAAATTTGAAGCGATCCATAGGTTAACTGAGGAAATTGCTCCAGATAAAATTGGATTAGCAACCACTTCCAAGGAAGTTAGAAATTTGGTTAATGAAGGAAAATTGGTAGCTATGATTGGGGTAGAAAATGCATATCCTATTGGAAAAGATCTTACAAACATTGAAAAATTTTATGATCTTGGAGCACGATATATGTCTCTAGCTCATAATGGACACAGCCAATTGAGCGACTCTAATACCGGGGAAGAAAATAATTATTGGTTGCACAATGGTTTAAGTACATTAGGAGAACGGGCCATCGCCGAAATGAATAGGCTCGGTATTATGATAGATGTTTCGCATCCATCCAAAGAAGCTATAAAACAAATGTTTAAACTTTCTAAGGCCCCGCTAATAGCATCACATTCCTCTGCACGTGCATTATGTGATCATAGCAGGAATCTGGATGATGAGTTACTACTATTATTTAAAGAGCATGGTGGAGTCGTTCAAACGGTCGCTTTTAGCTCGTATGTGAATACAAATAAGCACAATGCATATTATGCAGCTTTAAATGATATCTATAAAACTGAAGGTGAAAAAGTAGATTTTGAGGTATTGTCGAGAGACAGTATTAGAGGTTTAGAAGAAACCGAGAAAGAATTGTATGATAACAATTTTCAAAAAATTGTTGCCTCCTCTTCCAGCAAGGTAAATGAACTAAGAAAAACATCCGGCCCAGTAAATGTTTCCGACTATGTAGACCATATAGACTATTTAGTTGAAAAAATTGGAATAGACCATGTGGGTATTAGCTCAGATTTTGATGGCGGAGGTGGTGTTGATGGTTGGCGAGATGCATCTGAAACATTTAATGTAACCCTGGAATTAGTTAAAAGAGGATATACCGAACAAGAGATCGCTAAACTTTGGGGAGAAAATCTTTTAAGGGTGTTAGATGAAGTTGAGGCAGTGGCGAAAGAAATTCAAAAATGCTAGCCACTTAAAAATCTAAAATTTACTATTCGTTTTTATCTAAAGTTACTTTTAGGATCGTGCCTAAACTTCCGGCGCCTTCATTAGAAATATATAAATTTCCAGAGGAATCGAATGTTAAGCCTTCCGGCTGAGGAAATTGTTCTTCTTTTAAAATTATTATCTTTTTAATATTTCCATTAGAATTTAAGATCAAGAGTTTTGGATTGGTGGCTTCAAGAACATAAATATCCCCGTTTTTTGGATCTACCGCAACCTCTGAGGGTCTAATAATTTGATGATTTATTTTTTGACCTAGGCTTTTAAACTTAGGATCATCAAATTTGATTTCATATGCGGGTTTCTTCTCTACTTTTTTGGTTTTTAAATTAAAAGCAAAAATAGGTTTAGAGGTTTTACTAGCCTTGTCTTTTATAGCGAGTAATAATCTGTTATATTTTTTATCAAAGCAAAGTCCTTCAAAATTATATTCAGCAGGTAAACCAGTGGCATATTCATTTATTTCTAATGAATCCTGTGTATAATTAAGCAGTTCAAAAAGAGTTCCGTCACTTCGTAAAACATATGCATCTTTATTTACAATAGCCACAGCTTCGTAATCTCCATCTTCTCCAAACGCAATTTGCTTCTCTATTTTGGAGGTTTTTGTATTATAAATAAATAGAATTGCCTCCTCATCTTCCACGCAAGCAATTCTTTCTTCATCTATCCAGGAGATTCCAGAAACTTCTTCCAGTAAAATTGGCAATTTCCATGTTTTGTCTATCTGGATAGATTCAGCTCCTGGCAAATCTCTATTTTGAAGTAAACCATCAAAAGAAAAATATATAAGTGCAACCAGAGCAAACACACCAAGGATAATAAATATTGCTATTTTATTCATATTTCAAAATTAAACATTTATTAATATCTGAGAGTTAAGGTATTCCAAAAGTTAAATCCAGTTTGTATCATTTGAATGAAATAAAAAGACCCATAAAAAGTTAAATATATGTTAAACACTACTATTTTATACCTAGTACTGTAACAAATCTAATCTTCTGTCGTCTATTAAGTATATAACAATTTAAAAACATTCATCATGACAAATTCAAAAAACATCAGTCAAAATTTTAGTGGAATCAAAGAAGCAGATTTAACACACAGAAGAAACTTCTTAAATCTTAGTCCATCTACAAGAGATTCTTGGTATAGTAGAAGAAGATTTGGAGTATAACTTTAATAAATCTATCCAATGCATTTTGTAATCTAAAATAGCCGAACCAACTACTGTTCGGCTATTTTTAATTAAGCCCTTTACAGCCTTTTACTTTTCATATTAGAATTATTAGAATCTCCTCTTGTAACTATCCCTTTCCACTCCTTTATTTATAAGGGATTTTCGATAGATTTTATCTTAAATTAAACTAAACAAGAACTATAAATTTTATAGGGTTTCGTTTATTTGTATCCCATAAAAATAAGAATGCTAAACCCTATTAAAAAATACCCTAAATTAAAATGGCCCTTAGTTCTATTGGGTGCCATTACTGCCATATTCATATTATTTTATTTCAGTATATATTTTGGCGTATTCGGTAAAATACCTTCCACTCAAGACCTAAAAGATCTTAAACAAAATCAGGCTACGCAGGTTTTAAGTGCAGATGGAGATCTAATTGGTAAATACTATATTTTCGACAGGCAACCAGTTACTTCAAAACAAATTCCAAAGCATTTAATTAATGCGTTAATTGCTACAGAGGATATAAGGTTTTATGAACACAATGGTATTGATAGTAGAAGTTTATTACGAGTGTTTTTTAAATCGCTGATGTTGCAGGATAAATCCTCTGGAGGAGGGAGTACAATAACATTACAGCTAGCAAAAAATTTATATGGCAGGAAAGATTATGGATATTTTGGCATTGTAGTTAATAAGTTTCAGGAAGCTATAATTGCAAAACGCTTAGAGGAGATCTATTCCAAAAAAGAGATCTTAACGCTCTATCTAAATACCGTTCCTTTTAGTGATAATACATTTGGAATAGAAAGTGCCGCAATGAAATTCTTCAATAAGACTACCAGGTCTCTATCTTTGGAGGAAGCTGCGGTATTGGTTGGTATGCTTAAAGCAAATCATTCCTATAACCCAAGAATTTTTCCGGAACGTAGCAGGCTTCGTCGGGATGTTGTTTTTCAGCAAATGGAGAAATATGGCTATTTAACTACTGCTGAAATGCAGCAAGCAAAGCAATTAGACACTGATCTGGATTATCAGTATTATAGTCATAACCAAGGATTAGCTCCTTATTTTAGAGAACAGCTTAGAAAAGATGTTACTAGTATATTAGATACCCTAAAAAATAAAGACGGAGAAAGTTTTAATATTTATAGAGATGGATTGATAATCCATACTACTATAAATTCTAAAATGCAGGAATATGCTGAAACCTCTGTACGATCACATATGAGTAAACTTCAAAAGGACCATGAACAGTCCTATGGAACAAGAGCTCCATAGTTAACCAATAAAGACTTGATTTTAGATGCTGTAAAACGCACAGATGCATATTCTAAATTGAATAAAAAAGGATTATCTGATACCGAAATATTGGCAGCATTAGATAAAGACCCTAAAGAAAGAGAGCTATTTAATTACGATGAAGAAGAACTAGTAAAAGTAACAACCTTAGATAGTATTAAGCATTATCTAAAGTTCTTGAATACGGGATTTTTGGCGTTGGAGCCTGCTACCGGTGCAGTAAAGGCCTGGGTGGGTGGTGTAGATTTCAAGTATTTTAAATATGACCATGTATCACAAAGTAAAAGGCAAGTTGGATCTACATTTAAACCTATAGTTTATACTGCAGCATTAGAAAATGGAATGGAACCCTGCACTTATTTTTCTGCTCGGGAAGTAACATATGAAGGTGGTTGGACTCCTTCTAATTCCGGAGGCTATGGAGAAGACCCGGATATGCAATATAATATGAAGACTGCATTAAGTAATTCTATAAATACCATTGCCGTAAAAGTTTTAATGGAAACGGGTGTTGGGAATGTAATATCGCAAGCTAAAAAAATGGGAATTGAATCTGAAATACCCCCAGTTCCTTCTATAGCTTTGGGAACTGCGGAAATAAGCCTAGAAGAACTTGCTAAGGCATATACAGGTTTTGCAAATAAAGGAAGGTCTACAAATCCTTATTTTATTACTAAAATAGAAGATGGAAAAGGTAATTTATTGGCAGAATTTAAACCGAAACTTCAAAAATCTCCTGCTTATTCTGAAACTACTCGGGAAGTTATGATCGAGATGATGAAAGCCACTGTTAATGAAGGTACCGCCACACGGCTTAGAAGCACGTATGGCCTGAAAAATGAAATCGCAGGAAAAACCGGAACCACTCAGTCTAACAAGGATGGATGGTTTGTAGGACTAACCCCAGAACTTCTTGCGGTAACTTGGGTGGGATCTGATGATCATAGAATTGGATTTAGAAATACAAGGATTGGACAAGGAGCGAACTCTGCTTTACCAATTTTCGCTTTATTCCTTCAGAAAATAAATGAGGATGCCAGTTTTAGTTCCATTAGCAATGCAAAATTCGGAAATCCTTCTGCGGAAGTTATAGCCTTAATGGATTGTGAACCAAGTAAAGAAGATGGTTTTTTCGATAAACTATTTGGGAAATCTGATAGAAATAGAGATCGCAAAAAAGATGATAAAAAGAAAAAAGGATTTTTCAATAAGCTTTTCGGAAAAAAGAAAAAGAATTAATAGGTAATAAAAAAGCTTTGTGCCCAATTTTTAGCTTTTTCTAAATCTTCAAAAAAGGCGAAAGATTGTTGGAAATTCTCCTGTTCTATGACAGCCTTCATTTTAACCTGAGGATGTGAAGATACTATAGCAATTCCTTTTACTTTTTTAAAGATACTATCAGAATAGGCATCTGGGCTTAAAGAGTAATCTGTTTTTCTATTGGAAATAATTACAAATTCCTTTCCTTTAAAATGGTCAACTATTGTTTGTATGGTCTTTTTTGCAATTGACGGATCAACAACAAATTTCCCATTACTTTCTATTATAACATAAGAGTCATAAAATTCCATTTTATAATATTCTGAATTTTTTTGGATCATAGAAAAAAAAATTAACAAGTAAAAATAGTTAATTTTAATAAGCAGAGTTTATTCGATCTTAAAAACATTAATAATATTATCAATTACATTAAAGATTAATACTCTTAACGTAAAAAACACATTAATTTTTCAACCAAAGTATGCATAATAGAACATTTCTTCAATTTCAAGGGTTTGTAAATACTTCTTCCCTCTTTCTAGATTCTGATTTTCTAGGATTAACTTTATTTAAATGGAACTCAAAAAATCTAGATATATCTTCAGCATCAACTGAGCTTAATGAGTTTTCTGGAAATTTGGCATTAGGTAAACGTGTAGAATATTTTTTTAAGGACGTAGTAAATAGTACTAGTGATTTCCAGTTATTAGGGAACAATATCCAGATTCATAATCAAGAACGAACTTTAGGAGAGCTGGATTTTATTTTAAAAGATCTTAATACTTCTCAAATTCTACATGTGGAATTAATGTACAAATTCTATGTGTATGACCCAGAAATTCCTCCGGAAATGGAACGCTGGATTGGCCCAAATAGAAAAGATTCTTTACTTCATAAAATTGAGAAAGTTAAAAAAAATCAATTCCCATTAATTCATACTCCCGAAGCACAAAAAGTTTTAAACTCAATAGTTGTTGAAAATAATACGCTTCAACAGCAAATATATTTTAAGGCTACCTTATTTATTCCTGAGAAATTAAGTCAACAAAAGTTTCCCTTTATCAATGAGCATTGTATTGCCGGGTTTTGGTATCACCTAAAAGATATAATAAAATATAATCAGTCGGCTTTTCAATTCTTTGCACCCGAAAAACAGGACTGGCCTATAGATCCAAAACATGGAGAACTTTGGTTCAGCTACAAAGAGATATTACAACAAATACAGGAACTGCATTTAAGGAAAAAATCTCCACTTATCTGGATTAAGAAACCTCTGGGAGAATTCCAAAAAATGATAGTAGTTTGGTGGTGATCTTTATTTCTTATGCCGCTCTCAATGTAATACCTTTATCGACATCGTAATTTTCTAAGTCCTTAAATAGTTATATGAATTCTAACTTTAACGAAGCTGTAAAAACTACCTATTTAAGTATTTTAGGAAATGCATTTCTTGCTATAGCCAAAGGGGTTACGGGAATTTTCGGGAATTCCTATGCACTAATAGCAGATGCTATTGAATCTACTACAGATGTCTTTTCCTCCTTTTTGGTATTATTAGGGATAAGGTATGCCAACAAACCTGCAGATGCCAACCATCCCTATGGTCATGGGAAAGCCGAACCACTTATTACATTTGCCATTGTAGGTTTCTTAGTTGTTTCTGCTACCATAATTGCATACGAGAGTATTGCACATATAAGAACACCTCATGAAGCTCCGGAATCCTACACTCTTATTGTGTTAGGAATCATCATAATAATAAAAGAATTTTTTTATAGGATCGTATCTAAAAAAAGTAAGGAATTAAATAGTACTATTCTTAAAGCAGATGCCTGGCATCATAGAAGCGATGCGATCACGTCTTTAATGGCTTTCATAGGGATCTCCATTGCCTTATTTATGGGAAAAGGATATGAAACTGCCGACGATTGGGCTGCATTATTTGCTTCTGGCTTTATATTCTATAATGCTTACCTTATTATGCGACC
>JAGXIJ010000020.1 GCA_024635675.1 Gillisia sp. | reverse complement strand
CCTTAATACTATTGCTAGTGAAAGAATTACCGGTTGGGTTATTTGGCGAACATAAAAAAATCAACTTTGTATTATTATCTACATTTTTAAAGATCTCTTCGGTATTAGGCTGAAAATCTTCAGTCAGCAAAACTTCTCTACTTTCCACATTGTTGATTCCTGCCAATACATTATACATCCCATAAGTTGGGGGTAAGGTGATTATATTATCTAACCCCGGCTCACAAAAGGCTCTGTAAATAAGATCCAATACTTCATCGCTTCCATTTCCCAACAAAATATTATTTGTAGGGATCTTTTTAATCTCTGATAACCTCACTTTTAATTTCTTCTGCTGCGGATCCGGATATCTGTTAACCCCAGTTTCATTTGGATTTTCATTCGCGTCCAAAAAGATCATTTTAGAACCTTCCGTGGTATATTCATCTCTTGCTGAAGAATATGCCTCTAGCGCCATGATATTAGGCCTTACCAACTTATTTAGATCAAATATTTTCCCCATTATTTCTTCAACTTATTAAGTCTTAGGGTCACTGCGTTTTTATGTGCATGAAGACCTTCTGCCTCAGCCATTAGTTCTATAGATGGGCCAATATTTTTAATTCCCTCTTCAGATATTTTTTGAAAAGTCATACTCTTCATAAAACTATCCAGATTTACGCCGCTATATTGTTTTGCGAATCCATTGGTAGGAAGCGTGTGGTTTGTTCCGGACGCATAGTCCCCGGCACTTTCGGGAGTGTAATTTCCAATAAAGACAGAGCCGGCATTTGCGACATTTTCTATATAAAATTCATTATTTGCAGTACATATAATTAAATGTTCCGGGCCATACTCATTTATTATTTCTATTGCTAATTCTTTGCTTTCCAGATAGATAAGTTTAGAATTGGAAATAGATTTTTGCGCCATTTCTTTTCTTGGCAACTCCTCCAATTGTACTGCAACTTCCTTTTCTACTGCTTCCATAAATTCTTTGGAAGTTGAAATAAGAATTACCTGACTGTCCGGACCATGTTCTGCCTGACTAAGAAGATCTGATGCGACAAATGCAGCATCGGCTGTCTCATCGGCTACTACAAGTAATTCTGAAGGCCCTGCCGGCATATCTATTGCCACATGGAACTTTGTCGCCAATTGCTTAGCAACCGTCACAAATTGATTCCCTGGGCCGAATATTTTATAAACTTTTGGAACAGATTCTGTACCAAAGGTAAGCGCAGCTATCGCTTGGATCCCTCCTATTTTTAAAATTTCATTTACTCCACAAAGAGCAGCAGTATAAAGAATAGCAGGACTTATTTCTCCATTTTTATCTGGAGGGGTACATAACACAATTTCTTTGCATCCGGCAAGCTTAGCGGGTATTGCCAGCATTAAAATCGTTGAAAATAAGGGCGCGCTTCCTCCGGGAATATAAAGTCCAACTTTCTGAATAGGTCGCTTCTCCTGCCAACACTCCACTCCAACAGCTGTTGTTACTTCCACTTTAGAAGTTTTTTGAGCTATGTGAAATTTCTCAATATTCGATTTGGCTAACTCAATTGCATTTTTCAGCTCATTGGAAACAGACACATTAGCATACTCTATTTCTTCTGAAGACACTTTGAAACGCTCCAGTTTAACTCCGTCAAATAGATCGGTATATTTTGCAACCGCACTATCCCCTTTTGATCTAACTTCAGAAAAAATATCGTTCACTGTTAGTTCAATATCCTCCAGAGTTTGAGTTGGCCTTTTTAACAAAGCCTCCCAATTTTCTATTTTAGGGTTATAAATTTTATTCATTATCGTTAGAGTTAAAATTACAATACCATTTTTTCTATTGGTGCAACCAGAATTCCTTCTGCACCCAACTCTTTCAATTCATGGATGATCTCCCAGAATTTATTTTCTTGAATTACGGTGTGGATAGAACTCCAACCTTTTTCTGCCAAGGGAAGTACCGTTGGGCTCCTCATTCCAGGTAATAACTTAATAATCTCACTTAGTTTATCATCAGGGGCATTTAGCAAGATGTACTTTGATGTTCGAGCATTTAATACAGATTTTAATCTGAATTGAAGTTTTTTGAGTATTTCCTGTCTAGCATCAGAAATATTTGGTGCAATAGCCAGGACAGCCTCGCTTTTCATCATTATCTCTACTTCCTTCAGGTTATTTTTAAAGAGAGTATTCCCGCTGGAAACAATATCGCAAATGGCATCTGCTAAGCCTATGTTTGGAGCTATTTCCACAGAACCATTAATAATATGTAAGTCTGCAGTAATCCCTTTTTTCTCGAGAAATGAGTTTAAAGTGTTAGGATAGGAAGTGGCAATTCTTTTCCCTTTCAAATCTTCTATTCCATTGTATTTTACAGATTTTGGAACAGCAATAGATACTCTGCATTTGGAAAATCCTAGTTTCTCTGCCTGTATAATGTCATTGCCCTTTTCCTCTAAGACATTCTCGCCTAAAAAAGCAATGTCTACTACTCCATCCCTTAGGTACTGGGGGATATCGCCATTTCTTAAATACAGTATTTCCAAAGGGAAATTAGAGGCGGTTGCCTTAAGTTGTTCCTTTCCATTGTCTATGGAAATCCCTGCGTCTTTTAATATTTTAAGAGAGTCTTCATTCAGTCTTCCTGCCTTTTGAATTGCAATTCTTAATTTTTCTTGGATCATCTTTAAATTTTTAGAATCTTAGTGAATTTGAAAACCAAACAGGAAACAAAAAACCCGTTCGATTGCTCAAACGGGTTTTTATATATGTTGAATTATCTACATATCAAATCACCTCGCCGGAGCGGAGTAGTGAAAAATGATGATGATGTAGTTGTATTGTTTTCATTTATAAATGCAAATCTAGCCTATTTTATCAGAAACAAAAATTCGTTTTGAAAATTTTAAGACTTGATTAATGTATATCTAGTTATTACCAAGAATTAACGGCATCCCGTCGCTACCCGAACCTATAACTACAACCTTAGCATTAGGAGATTTAGAAAGTTCTATAGTAGCCTGAATTCCTTTTTCTCTTAAGATCTTATCGTTCAACGAAGCACTAAGAATTTCATTGGCTTTAGCTTTACCTTCAGCATCAATACGTTGTCTTTGCGCCTCTTGAGTAGCTTTAGTCAATCTAAACTCATATTCTAAAGACTCTTGCTCTTGTCTCAACTTTCGTTCAATTGCTTCCTTAATGTTTTGTGGAAGAGAAACATCACGCACCAATACCTCATTTACCTGAACATATTGATTTTTTAATAGAATTTTGGTCTCATCCAAAATCTCTTTTTGGATAGCTTCACGCTTACTGGCATATAATTGTTCTGGAATATATCTTCCTACCACTGCTCTGGCCGCAGATCTAACAGCAGGTTGCAATACTCTTGCAACATACATTTCCCCTTTTTCTTGATGCAAGAAACCTAAATCTGCATAAGAAGGTTCATACCAAACCGAAACATCTAATTTTATTTCCAACCCATTAGAAGAAAGAACTTGCATCTTTTCTTCTAAAGCCATTTGTCTAACTTCATAAACAAAGACTTTATTCCAAGGAGCAACAAAATGAAAACCTTCTCCTAAAGGTGGCTTATCTGTTACTACCCCATCTTCAAATGTTCTGTATAGAACTCCTGCTTCTCCGGAGTCAATTGTAACTGTAGATTTAGCGATTAAAATAATTAAAAAAATAACAAAAATTAAAATTGGCAACCCAATCTTTGGTAACTTATCCATAAATATTGTTTAGTGATTATTAAATTAAACCGAAATATTTTCTTGTAAACCACTCGACGCTAAGACTTAACGCCAAAAGGGTTAGTAAAAATTTCCAATTGATTAAAGGTACAGTTTTTTCGTGGCTTTTTTGTATTGAAACAAAGCGTTTATCCTGAATTAGGTCATCTATTAATTCTTGTTTTTGACGCAGAAAATAGAGTTTACCTTTGTTGTTTATAGCAAGAAAATTTAATTTATTATAATTAGCTGAAGTAAATTGTTGCTCCACATTAAATTCCAATACCGTAAAACTTCCTGTTTTCTTAATTCCGCTTCCTTCCTCTTTAATTGTGAATTCATATTCTCCCGGAGAGAGGCCTTCTATTTCAACTTTATAAAAATTAGAATTGGGTAACATTTGGGCTTCAAAACGTTTGCCTGTTGAAGGGTTACTTATATAAATATTAAGATCGACTTCAGCGTCAAAGACATAGTTTTCATCGAAATACTGAGCAGAGATCCTTACTTCCTCATTTTCAAGGTAAACCGTCTCAGATTCATAGGTCAACCTATCACGCTTCTTGTTGGAAGACAAATATTGAATGAACTTTCCTATGAAATCATCAAATGGTTCAAAATCTTGTGATTCTCTAAACGTTTCCGCCCTCCACTTCCATAGGTTCTCTCCAAATAAGACGCCTGTCTTAACAGTATTGTCCACAAAGACACTCAATAAGGGTTGTTGAGTATCGATTCCTTCCACTTTTTGATAAAGTAAAACATTTGAGTTTTCAGCATCGAATTTTAAATTTCCAAAAGCGTCTTCCAAAGGAGGGAATTTATTAAAACCAAAATCTTCAAATTGATATTGAAGATAATTCCCGTTATAAATTGGAAACAGATCTTGAGTTTGATTCAAGACACTTTTTGAAAAATAAGATTGAATTGAATTCAAGAAATTCCAATCCGTTTGAGAACCAGATATTATAAACCGATTGGTTTTTAATCTATTCAATTCAGAAAACAAACTATTAAACTTATTATTTGGTTGATATAATATAACTAATTGAAAATCTTTTAATTCAGATATTTTTAATTTATCAATATCTTCCAAGATCACCTCTCGCTGTTCATTCTTTTCAATCGATTTTTTTAGCGCTCCTAAATCGGGATGTGAAATATCTGACAAAATTAAGATCTTAGATTTCTCATCTATCACCTCCACCGCGAATTTCCTTGTATTATTAACCTTATTCTTTTCATTCTCTGAAGAAGTAAAAGACGCTTCATAAATGGAAGTACCAATTTTATTCGCAGTTAAATGAGTAGTTATGATTTCGGAAGTATTGCTTTTATTAAGTCCTACCGGTTTACTAAAAACTACATTATTTCCAGCTCTTAGCTGAAAATTTCCGTTTACCGAATTGTCGCCTGAATAATTAAGAATTACCTCTACAGGAAACTTGTTATTGAGAAATGCGTATTTATTAACATTTAGGGCAGAAATAGAAAGATCTAAAGTTGCCGAAGTATCCCCTACTATAACCGGTAGAATTTTTATTTTTTCATTTATTTTGAAGTACTCATAATCCTGACCGTAGGTTGCATTTCCATCTGAGAGCATAACCAATGCAGTAGTATTGGATTTGTACAGTTTATTTAATTGTGAAATAGCATTGTGGACATTCGTTTGATTCTCCTCAAATTGATAATCTTCATTGATTATTGGTTTCAACTTCCCCCCAAAACCAAATTCGGTGATATTAAAATGCTCATTAAGTTCTTTATTTTCTTTTAAAGATTGGGTGAAAAACAACACACTATCTACCTGCTGTAAATTTTTAATGGATGTAGATTGATCTATTGCCAACACCAATTCCGGCTTTTCAACCTCATATTCTGTTTGTGTTATTTTAGGATTTATAAGTAAGATTAATAATGTAAAAATGCTAACAAAGCGCAGCACTCCAATAAAATAGGTTTGTCTTCCCAGATTTTTAGTTCTGAAGAAATAGGCGAAAAAAACAAACCCCAGCGCAAACAGTGCAGCTAGGGTTATATATAAAATTGTTTCTATTGGCATTTCAAAAAATTGAATTCAGTAAATAAATAATTTCATCTACCGGTCAAAAACCAAAAATTACATCCGTTTTGAATCCAGCAAGACACTTAAAAATCTCATCACCCTGAACTTGTTTCAGGGTCTTCTCCCGACTTTGGGATGCTGAAACAAGTTCAGCATGACGAAAAACCTGAATATAGATAGTTAAAAGAAATAACTGGCACGAAAGCGTGCAATCAGAAAACCAATTTCCACTATTTTCATGGGAAATGATTTATATTACTAATACCCCTATGTAAGCATTCCACCATTCACATGAATTACTTGTCCCGTAACATAACTACTTAGATCACTTGCCAAGAAAACACAAGCATTTGCAATATCTTCCGGAGTTCCTCCTCTTTTTAATGGAATAGATTCTCTCCATCCTTCAACTGTTTTAGCATCCAGTTTTTCTGTCATTTCTGTTTCGATAAATCCAGGTGCAATTACATTGGTTCTAATATTTCTTGAACCAAGCTCTAAGGCCATAGACTTAGAGAAACCAATTATCCCAGCTTTCGAAGCTGCATAATTTGACTGGCCGGCATTCCCCTTCACACCTACCACAGAACTCATATTGATTATACTTCCAGAGCGTTGTTTTAACATAGTGCGTTGTACCGCCTTAGTCATATTGAAGACAGATTTTAAATTAACATCTATTACTGCATCAAAATCCTCTTCTGTCATTCTCATTAGAAGATTATCCTTTGTAATTCCTGCATTGTTGATCACAATATCTATTGCTCCAAATTCTTCAGCAACATTTTTAATCAGCTCTTGAGCTTCCTCGTAGTTTGCTGCATTAGATTTGTAACCTTTTGCTTTCACGCCAAGGCTGCTTAACTCTTTTTCCAACTCATTAGCAGCGTTTACAGAGGAAGCATAAGTGAAAGCTACATTTGCTCCATGCTTTGCAAAAACTTCGGCAATACCCTTCCCAATACCTCTACTACCACCCGTGATAATAGCATTTTTACCTTCTAATAACTTCATATAATTAGTTCTTTAATCCCTTCAAAAGGGTTTTATAATTTCCCGAGGTCTACCCGAATCATTCAGGCAGGTTTGCCTCGATTTTACAAATTAATTTTAAAATCTTCTACCTAATGAACTTATTTATAGATAGTAGACCTAAATGTTTCAAAAAAATAAGGCTGAAATATTAATTATTGCAGCCCAATATATAAATTGACTTGTTAGTTGATTCAAATATAGTAAAACCTAAAAGCAATAAAATAAAAAAACCTCTTGAAATTACTCATTTACTGAGGAATTAAGAGG
>JAGXIJ010000138.1 GCA_024635675.1 Gillisia sp. | reverse complement strand
CATAAACTTAATGGCTTTTTTATCTTTACACTATGAAATTACTTTTTACAAACATCAAGGAACTTATTCAGGTAAGAGAACCTTCTGTATTAAAACTTTCCGGAAAAGAGATGAACGATCTTCCCACCATTAAGAATGCTTGGTTATTAGTGGAAGATGATAAGATCTCTAACTATGGAAAAATGGATGATCTTTCTGATAGTTCTGCAGATAAAACTATAGATCTCACCGGTAAAATGGTACTTCCCTCCTGGTGCGATTCTCATACACATATTGTCTATGCAGGTAATAGAGAAAATGAATTTGGAGAGCGTCTTAGTGGGTTATCTTATGAGGAGATAGCGAATAATGGAGGAGGAATTCTAAATTCTGCTAAAACCCTTCAAAATACTTCTGAAGATGATCTGTACGAGCAATCTGCTAAAAGATTAGAAGAAGTAATTAAAATGGGTACCGGAGCCGTGGAAATAAAATCCGGGTATGGACTCACAAAAGAAGCAGAATTAAAAATGCTTCGGGTAATTAAAAAATTAAAGCATAATTATGAGCTTCCTATAAAAGCGACATTTTTAGGAGCCCATGCCCTGCCTTTAGAATATAAATTCAAACAACAGGAATATATAGATTTTGTGATCGAAGAAATTCTTCCGGCGGTAGCCAAGGAAAAATTAGCCGATTACATCGATATCTTTTGCGAAAAAGGATATTTCACGGTAGAAGACACCAGAGTATTGTTGAAAGCTGCCGCTAAATTCAATTTACGTCCTAAAATTCATGTGAATCAGTTTAACGCGATTGGTGGCGTACAGGCAGGAGTAGAATATAAAGCTCTAAGTGTAGATCATTTGGAAGAAATGAGAGAGGAAGATATTGAAAGTTTAAAAGACTCGGAAACAATGCCAGTGGCACTACCCGGTTGTTCCCTTTTCTTAAGTATTCCTTATACCCCTGCAAGAATGATAATTGATACCGATTTACCACTTGCCCTTGCTACAGATTTTAATCCAGGAAGTGCGCCAAGTGGAAATATGAACCTTGTGGTATCATTAGCCTGCATTAAAATGAAAATGACTCCGGAAGAAGCCATAAATGCAGCTACAATTAATGGAGCTTATGCGATGGAACTTAGTGAAAAAGTAGGGAGTATTACAAAAGGGAAGCTTGCAAATTTAATAATCACAAAGGAAATCCCATCTTACACTTACATTCCCTATGCTTTTGGAAGTAACCCTATTGAAGCAGTTTACATTAACGGCAAATTGATCGAGTAATGGAAGAAATAAAAATATACAACGCTAAGAGCATCGAGAAATTTTTTAATACGCGGGAAGGAGAAACTAAATTTGGAGAGTGGGTTAATTTTATTCAAGATTTAGAAGATTTAGCTACTATTGATGCTAAATATGTGCTTTTTGGGATTCCGGAAGATATCGGAGTGCGTGGAAATTTAGGGAAATCTGGAACTGCAGGTGCTTGGAATTCCTGTCTAAAGTCGCTTCTAAATATACAGGCTAATCAATACACAAAACCCGAAAAAGTGGTTCTGTTGGGAGAGGTAGATTGTAAAGAGGCTATGGAGAAAGCTTCTAATATAGATCCTGCAGATCCTAATTATCATATTAAATTGGGGGATCTCATAGGCAAGATAGACCTTGTGGTGAGTGGATTAGTGAATAAAATTATTTCAGCAGGTAAGATCCCGATCATCGTTGGGGGAGGACACAATAATGCCTACGGAAATATAAAAGGCGCTTCTGAAGCCTTGAAAAAAACTGTGAACATTCTAAATATAGATGCCCATACCGATCTTAGAAAAACCGATTATAGGCATAGTGGAAATGGCTTTAGTTTTGCTAGAAAAGAAAACTACCTAGGGAAGTATCGCATATTTGGATTGCATCAAAACTACACTCCAGAATATATTTTTACGGAAATGAATCAGTCTGCAAATGATGGGTACCGTCTTTTTGAACATTTAATTTTAATGCCATCCCAGAAAATCGTGCAATCTTTTAGAGAAGAATTAGAATTTGTTTCTCACGATAATTTCGGGCTGGAACTGGATTGTGATGCTATTAAAGGATTTCCAAGTAGTGCTCAAACCCCAAGTGGATTTGCCATTAATATGATTCGGAACTTCATTAGAATAGCTTCAGAAGAGGAGCATATAAAATATTTACATATTTGTGAAGCTTCACCAACGGAGGATTCAGAAAATAAAGTTGGAAAAGCCTTAAGCTATTTTATAACAGATTTTATTAGATAATGGAAATTCTATCATTCACCCCAAAATATTCCGAAGACTTCAAGAACCTCAATATCGCATGGCTCAAAAAATACTTTTGGGTAGAACCACATGACGAAGATGTTTTAGGTAACCCGGAGAAATATATAATAGAACCGGGCGGTAACATATTCTTTGTAAAAGATAATGAGGAGATAATTGGGACAGTGGCCTTAATGAAAATGGAAGACACTGTTTTTGAACTTACAAAAATGGCGGTGATTCCTGCTGCTCAGGGAAAGAAAATTGGACAGCAGCTTATGGAACATACCATAAATTTCGCAAAGAATAAAGGTTGGAAGAAACTGATAATCTATTCCAACAGGAAACTTGAAAATGCCATTTATATCTATAAAAAATACGGCTTCGTAGAAATTCCTATCGAGGAGAATAATCCCTATTCCAGAGGGGATATCAAAATGGAGTTGAACCTTTCTTAAAAGTTTATTAATTGCAGGAGATTCCCTCCCAGCTTCCTTAACTTTATATAACTGTAACTATTTAAGCCCCTTTTGGGCTTTTTTTAGTTTCAAGAAAATGATTCATTTAACTAAAACTATTTAAAAATGAAAAAATCATTAATCGCCATATTTTGCCTCGGCATTCTATTTACCTCATGTAAAAACGAAAATGAAAAAGAATCTTTATCTGAAAGTGAAACAGAACTGACTACGGAAGTAGAACAAAAGACTAAAGCTGAAAACCCTTCAATAGTTATTGATCCAATTTCTCATGCTACGGCTGTTATAAAATGGGGAGACCTTTTTATCTACACAGACCCTGTAGGAGGAGCAAAAGTTTTCGAAGGAAAAGAATCTCCTGCGATCTTACTTATTACAGATATCCATGGAGACCATATGGATGCTAAAACCTTACAAGCTCTAAATTTAGGAAACTCAAAAATTATTGTTCCGCAGGCCGTTAAAGAGCAACTTCCTAAAGAAATGAGCTCTAGACTTACGGTTATGAACAACGGCGATACTCAAAAATTTATGGGCTTCTCTATTAAGGCAATCCCAATGTACAATTTACCTGAAGCCAAAGATGCAATGCATACCAAAGGAAGAGGAAATGGGTATGTGATTGAGAAGGATGGAGAACGATTATACATCTCAGGCGACACAGAAGATATTCCCGAAATGAGAGATTTAAAAAATATAGATATTGCCTTAGTCTGCATGAACCTTCCCTATACTATGACTGTAGAAGATGCCGCAGATGGGGTTATTGCTTTCGCTCCAAAAAAAGTATACCCTTATCATTATAGAGGAAAAGATGGACTTGCAGATGTTGCTAAATTCAAGGAGTTGGTAAATAAAGGAAATAAGGAGATTGAAGTAATTCAGTTGGATTGGTATCCTGAAATGAAGTAGAATGGAAATCTAAAAATAACTTGTCTTCCCTTGAAAATAGGTAAACAGTTTATAGATCACCAATAACCATAATAAAAGGATGGCAAAAGCAACGATCCAGTTGTTCTTTTTCATCCTTTTTGGGTTTTTAATGGCCTCTGCCCTAGCCTCGATCATTACTATCTCCGGGATTAGTTTTATTGAAGCTGTAATTAGAAGTGGGACTAAGACCAGATCATCTAAAATACCCAGTATTGGAATAAAATCCGGGATAAGGTCTATAGGACTCAGTAAATAACCAACAGTTAGTCCTATAAGTAATCTAGCCGACCAGGGAGTTCGAGGATCACTATAGGCAATAGCTAAAACCTGAATCTCTTTCTTAAGTTCCTTAACTTTTAATTTAAGTTTATTCAGAAATTCCAATTTTTATTCCTTGGATAATTTCTGAAAAACACCATTGGTCCAGCCAAATCCATCTTGCGTTGGATACTCTCCTCCCCCGCTTTCCTTGGTTAAATCCTCCACATTATATTTTTCAAGCATCTTAAAGGTTTTTTGATACACTCCCTTATTTATTTTAATCCATCTATCCTTTATCTCATTTGCTAACACAGTATAATCATAGTTTCTTAAGCCTTTAATTGCCATCCATTGCAATGGTGCCCAGCCATTGGGTGCGTCCCATTGTTGTCCGGTATTGTTAGGCGTGGTAACCAATCCACCGGGTTTTAAGAAAATTTCCTGGATGTTTTTCTGCACCAGCTCCGCTTGATTTTCTTCAGCTAAATTGAAGAATAAGGGATAAACTCCTGCAAGGGAAAAAACTTCAGTCTGAGAGTTCTTTTTAAAATCATAATCCATAAAAAATCCATTTTCAGCATTCCAGCAATATTTTAATATAGCTTCTTTACGCATTTCTGCTTTGACACTGAAAATTTTAGATTTTACTGGATCACCTCCCAATAGATAACTTTTGGATAAAGTCATCTCTAAATTATATAACAACGAATTTAAATCTACAGGAATAATATCTGTAGTGTGAATAGTAGAAAGTTTATAATCTCCATCCACTTTATTCAGCCATCTGCTCGAGAAATCCCATCCCGATTCTGCCCCTGCCCTTAAGTTCCTATAAACATCATCTCTTTTAAGCTTGGGGAAATCTGAAAGTGCTTTGTCTGCAGTGGCAACATCTTCACGGTAACTTTCTGGACGAGGTGTATTTTTATTATCCCAATATCTATTAAGTATCGAACCATCGGGCATCATTACCACGCGTAAAAGATCTTGTTTACTGGAATTGATATCTTCATTTCCCTTCATCCAAAAATTATATTCTTTTTCCAGAGGTTTCAAATATTTCAAATAAATAGAATCGGATTTATTAGCAGCAAGAATTTCTACCATTAGAGAATAAAAAGGAGGTTGGGACCGGCCTAAATAATAGGTGCGATTGCCATTAGGAATGAAACCTTTTTCATTAATTAAGTATGAAAAATTATCTATCATGTTTTCAATGGTCTCCAGCTCATTATCTTCAGCTAAACCCAGCATAGTAAAATAACTATCCCAATAGTAAACTTCTCTAAACCTTCCTCCAGGAACTATATAAGGTTTCGGCAATGGAATCAGGGTTCCCGATACTCTTTCATCTGCCGGTCGTTTTAAAACATCCCATAGTTTTGAAATGTGAGTGTTGATAGAGGAAGAATCTGTTACATACATGGATGAATTAGCAGGGAGCTCGAAATTATTTGCCACAAACTCCTTAAGGGATATAGATGATTTGTCTTTTAAATCGGCATATTTATTTCTAATTACATCTACATCATATAAAGGGACGGCATCTACAAAAGTTTTACTATCCTCAAAAATATTTTTGTCGGACTGGACATCATAGAATAGTGGCCCGTAAAGTTCCTCTGGAGGTGATATTTTATTGTTTTGTTCCTCAATAATTTTGCTCGAGGTGCAGCCTGAAAGTATAATAAGGATTAAATAGATGAATAAACTATTGGAAAAAGATTTCTGTGTTTTCATAGTTAATATATTGAAGACAACATTTAAATAAAAGCCTCAGCTTTTGTCGTTAGTGAAGTGCAGCTAATATAGAAGATTATTTTTCAACTCCTAATTCCCGCCCGTAAAAACTATTTTTTTATTACTGGCTCCATCATATCTCTGGAATAAAAAAAGAGGACAATCCTATCAGGAAAATCCTCTCTTCAAAATAATGTAATAGATATTAAGCAAAAAGTGGAAGATCCTGCATCATTTCAAAAACCTGAGCCTCTACTTTAATTAGCTCTGCTTCATCTTCAAAATTTGTGATAACACGATCTATTAAATCTACAATTTTGGCCATATCATCTTCTTTCAGTCCACGTGTAGTCACTGCGGGCGTTCCAATTCTGATCCCGGAAGTAACAAATGGAGACTTATCATCGAAAGGCACCATATTCTTATTTACGGTGATCTCTGCCATCCCTAAAGCTTCTTCAGCTTGCTTCCCGGTGATATTCTTATTTCTAAGATCTATTAACATCATATGGTTATCTGTTCCTCCAGAAATCACATGATAATCTTTGGCTACAAATGCTGCAGCTAGTGCCTTTGCATTTTTCTTTACCTGAACCATATAATGAAGAAAATCGTCTGTAAGAGCCTCTCCAAATGCCACCGCTTTCGCAGCTATAATATGTTCTAAGGGTCCTCCTTGGTTTCCAGGAAATACTGCACTATCTAATAAGGCTGACATTTTTTTCAGATTCCCATTCTTTAATTTCAATCCAAAGGGATTATCGAAATCTTTACCCATCATTATAATTCCACCACGTGGCCCACGTAAAGTTTTATGGGTAGTAGAGGAGACAACATGGCAATGTGGTAAGGGATCCCCCATAAGACCTTTAGCAATAAGTCCGGCAGGATGTGCGATGTCTGCAAATAAAATAGCGCCCACACTATCTGCTATTTCTCTAAATCTTTTATAATCTATTTCTCTGGAATATGCGGATGCTCCGGCAATGATCATTTTTGGTTTTTCTCTTTCAGCAATTTCTGCAACTGCATCATAATCTATCAATCCAGTTTCTTTAACTACTCCGTAAAATACAGGTTGATATAACCTCCCTGAAAAGTTCACTGGAGAACCATGTGTTAAATGACCACCGTGAGAAAGATCGAATCCTAAGAATTTATCTCCAGGGTTCATACAAGCATGAAAAACTGCTGTATTTGCCTGAGATCCGGAATGTGGTTGCACATTGGCATATTCCGCATTAAAAAGTTCTTTTAATCTTTCTATTGCTAAAGTTTCAACTTCATCTACGATATCGCATCCACCATAATATCTTTTTCCAGGATATCCTTCAGCATATTTGTTTGTTAGTACCGATCCTGCAGCTTGAAGCACCTGATCGCTCACAAAATTCTCACTCGCAATTAGTTCTAAACCATTTATTTGGCGGTTCCGTTCAGCTTCTATCAGATCAAAAATTTGTGTATCTTGTTGCATGTTGCATTTTTACGTTAAATATTCCTCAAAAGTAATAATTCCAATCGGTTAATTGCTGGAAAATAATAACTTTGAAATCAATACATTTAAGAATAAAACAAATAATATATGCCTATTACAGCAAATGATCCTAAAAGAAAAACCTGGCTGGACATTCCAAGTGACACTGATTTCCCAATTCAGAATATTCCGTTCGGAGTATTCTTAACAAGGGACGACATTGTTACCATTGGAACCAGAATTGGTGATTACGCTATTGATCTTGGCGCCCTACATCAATTAGGATATTTTGATGGAATTCCACTTACTGACGATATTTTTCTTCAAGATACTTTAAACGATTTTATTTCTGACGGTAAAAAAACCTGGCGTTTGGTTAGAAACCGAATTGCCGATGTTTTTGACGCTAAGAATCCAAAATTAAAAGACAATCAGGATCATCGAAATACGGTACTCTTTACATTAGATGAGATTGAAATGCAACTACCTGTGCAGGTAGGAGATTATACAGATTTCTATTCCAGCAAAGAACATGCAACCAATGTTGGAACCATGTTCCGGGATCCGGATAATGCCTTATTACCAAACTGGTTACACATCCCGGTTGGATATCACGGAAGAAGTTCTTCTATTATTCCAAGTGGAATTCCGGTACATAGACCACAAGGTCAAACTTTACCGGCAGGAGCTACAGAACCAATTTTTGGCCCTTCCAGATTAGTTGATTTTGAATTGGAAATGGCTTTTATTACTACGGATGGGAATCCTTTAGGAGAGCCAATTCCTATAGACGAGGCTGAAGATTTCATCTTCGGAATGGTTTTATTTAACGATTGGAGCGCCAGAGATATTCAGAAATGGGAATATGTGCCACTTGGGCCATTCTTAGCTAAAAATTTCGCTTCTTCAATATCACCTTGGATCGTAACTCTGGATGCATTAGAGCCATTTAGAACTAAAAGTCCAAAACCAGAAAAAGAGCTGCTTCCTTATCTTCAGTTTAAAGGAAATAAAAGCTTCAACATTAATCTTGAAGTTGCACTCCAACCTGAAAATAAAGAAGAAACAACGATCTCTAGGTCCAATTTCAAATATATGTATTGGAATATGAGTCAGCAATTAGCTCATCATACAGTAAATGGCTGTCCTATAAATTCTGGAGACATGATGGGGTCTGGAACCATCTCTGGTCCAACACCCGATTCTTATGGTTCTATGCTGGAACTGTCATGGAGGGGTGAAAAACCTATAAAACTGAATGATGGTAGCGTACGGAAATTTATTGAAGATAACGATACAGTTATCATGCGTGGTTACTGTGAAGGAAAAGATAGAAGGATAGGTTTTGGAGAAGTAAGCACTAAACTTTTACCTGTTTACGAACCTCAACCCAAGAAAAAATAAGATTACATTTTTTAATAAAAAAAATGCCTGTTTGATTTAAAATCAAATAGGCATTTTTCTTTACACCTTAAACTTACCTTCTAGGAGTTTGTGGTCCTTTTTTCTGATCCTCTTGCTTTTTAGGCTGACTTTTGGAACCAGATTGTTGATTCTCTTTTTGATCTTTCTTTTGAGGATCTCTTTGATTTTCCATAATACTATATTTAAATGGTTAATAAATAATAGTGTTAAGATACATGGGTAATAGCAAGCTTAAAAAAGGATTATAACAACTTTAACCAATCCTACTAAAGGATTACAAATGAAAATTTTATGAAGATTACGTGTTAAATTAGAGAGTCTTTAATTTATTAACATCTATCTCACTATGTGAAGCATCATAAATAGATTTCCCGTCCTTAATAACAATTAATTGTGGACTTTGATGAGGGACATTAAATCTTGAAGCTATCTTATTAGAAATATCTCTATAACTCAAAAGATCTAAAAAATAAAATTTTACTGAATCTGTATCAGGACCATAATTTTGTTCAAATTGTCTTAATACCATTCTACTAATTCCGCAGGATGTGGAATGCTTCAAAATTGCAATAGATTGGTTATGTGAATCTTCAGCGATCTCCTCTAAGGTTTCCATTTGAGTTAACTGGATCCATGGAACCGGTAACTTTTCAGGTTGATCCTCATTATTTTCAGATTTAAAAATTTTATCAAAAAAGCCCATATTCATTATATTTTAAGTGTGCAAAAATAAGATATCAAGTAATAAAAATATCCATTCCTGTAATAAAGTTTACATAATTGAAACATAAAAAGAATCCAAAACACGTAACTTTAATACTCCAATCACAGACAAAATGTCTGTTAAAACCCAGCGACAACAGTCATTTTGACGGTATTATAGATTGGTATATGCTTTGTTATTTTAGATCTGTATTAAAACACTTTGACTTATGAATTTAAATAATTTCACTATAAAATCACAAGAGGCCATTCAGCAAGCACAACAACTTGCTCAGGAGTTAGGTCATCAACAAATAGAAAACGAACATATTTTCAAAGCCATAACCTTGGTCGATGAAAATGTCACTCCCTTTCTACTCAAAAAATTAAACATCAATGTTGGGCTTTTTACTCAGATATTAGATAAGACTTTAGAGAGCTTTCCGAAAGTAACTGGAGGAGAAATAATGCTTTCAAGAACTGCTTCTACTACTTTGAATGAGGCTAGCACGATCGCTAAGAAGATGAAAGATGAATATGTTTCTATTGAACATTTAATATTAGCCATTTTTAAATCTTCAAGTAAAGTTGCTCAGATTTTAAAGGATCAGGGTGCTTCAGAAAAAAATCTGAGGTCTGCGATCGAGGAGCTAAGAAAAGGAGATAGGGTAACATCGCAAAGTGCCGAGGAAACTTATAACTCCCTTAATAAATATGCTAAAAATCTAAATAAGCTAGCGGAAGAAGGAAAACTGGATCCTGTTATTGGGCGGGATGAAGAGATTAGACGTATACTTCAAATTTTATCCCGTAGAACAAAGAACAATCCAATGCTTGTTGGAGAACCTGGAGTAGGGAAAACAGCAATTGCAGAAGGTTTAGCGCACAGGATCATAGACGGCGATATTCCGGAAAATTTAAAGAATAAGCAAATCTTCTCCTTAGATATGGGAGCCTTGATAGCAGGAGCAAAATATAAAGGAGAATTTGAAGAACGCCTAAAAGCGGTCATTAAAGAGGTTACAGAAAGTGAAGGAGATATTGTACTTTTTATAGATGAGATACACACCTTGGTTGGTGCCGGAGGTGGACAAGGAGCTATGGATGCTGCTAATATTTTGAAACCTGCACTGGCTCGTGGAGAATTACGAGCAATTGGAGCTACAACTTTAGATGAATATCAAAAATATTTTGAAAAAGACAAGGCCTTAGAAAGACGTTTTCAAAAAGTGATAGTAGATGAGCCGGATACAGAGAGTGCTATTTCTATTCTTAGAGGGATTAAGGAAAAATATGAGACTCACCACAAAGTGAGGATCAAAGATGAGGCTATTATCGCTGCCGTAAAACTTTCTCAACGCTACATCACCAATAGATTTTTACCGGATAAGGCAATTGATCTTATGGATGAAGCTGCCTCAAAAATCCGCATGGAAATAAATTCCAAGCCCGAAGAATTAGATGTTCTGGATAGAAAAGTGACACAATTGGAAATTGAGATCGAGGCTATTAAGCGAGAGAATGATGAATCTAAGGTAAAAATACTAAGTGCAGATTTAGCCAATCTAAAAGAAGAGCGCAACGAATTGAATGCCCGATGGAAAAATGAAAAAGAAGTAGTAGATAATATTCAATCTGCAAAATCTGATATCGAGCAGTTCAAACTAGAAGCTGAAAGAGCCGAGCGTGAGGGTGACTACGGAAAAGTAGCAGAAATTAGATATGGAAAAATTAAAGAAGCTCAGGAAAAATTAGAATTGCTTCAAAAACAAGTAGATGACAATCAGGACAGCAAAACTCTTATCAAGGAAGAAGTTACCTATGAGGATATCGCTGAAGTAGTAGCCAAATGGACTGGTGTTCCCTTAACTAAAATGCTGCAAAGTGACCGCGAAAAATTATTGAAACTGGAAGATGAATTACACAAACGGGTTGTTGGACAGGAAGAAGCGATCCAGGCGGTAAGTGACGCGGTAAGAAGAAGCCGAGCTGGACTACAAGACCAGAAAAAACCTATTGGCACCTTTTTATTCCTTGGAACTACAGGAGTTGGTAAAACAGAGTTAGCAAAAGCATTAGCTGAATACCTGTTTGACGATGAATCTGCGATGACTAGAATAGATATGAGTGAGTACCAGGAGCGACATGCTGTAAGTAGACTTGTGGGAGCTCCTCCGGGATATATTGGATATGATGAAGGTGGACAACTTACGGAGGCCGTACGTAGAAAACCGTATTCTGTAATCCTATTGGATGAAATTGAAAAAGCGCATCCAGACACTTTCAATATTTTGCTTCAGGTATTAGACGAAGGCCGACTTACAGATAATAAAGGACGATTAGCCGATTTCAAGAATACAATAATCATAATGACCTCTAATATGGGCTCGTCTATAATTCAGGATAAATTTGATGCTGTTAAAGATCTTGATACGGCTATGGAAAGTGCCAAAATTGAAGTACTGGGATTGTTAAAACAAACAGTTCGTCCGGAGTTTATTAATAGAATAGACGATATTATTTTATTTACTCCATTGAACAAGAAAGATATTTTAAGGATTGTTGGTCTTCAATTAAATGGAGTTAAAAAAATGCTTTCCCAACAAGGAATCGTTCTGGATGCTACTAAAGAAGCCTTACAGTTTTTAGCTGCTTTGGGGTATGATCCTCAATATGGTGCACGACCGGTTAAGAGGGTGTTGCAACGGGAAGTTTTAAATAAACTATCTAAGGAAATTCTTTCAGGAAGGGTTAAAACCGATAGTATTATTTTATTAGATGAGTTTGATAATACCTTAGTGTTCAGAAATCAGGAAGAACTAGCAGGTAAAAAGGAATTATAAGATATTCTCCTTCTAAAATCTTGACATTCCCCCCGAAGCGTCGGGATAATTCTGGATCTAAATTAGATAAAACTAATAGTTGTTAGAAGCTGAAACAAGTTCAGCTTGACGTTGTGAAAACTTATAAAAAGGCTGCTTAATAAGCAGCCTTTTTTTATTAGTAATAAAGAGCTATAATTTTATAAGCAGCAATATTAGGATAGACATAAACTCGACTTACACCGGAGGTTGAAAACATTGTGAACTATAGTTTTAGTAACATGATCGACTACTTTAAAATTCGTCAACACTAACCTCCTTATTGGTACATATTTTTTTACAGCTATAGCATGTAAACACCATAGAAAAAACACCGATTATAAAAAACTTATTATTCATCTTTTAAAATTACACGAATTCTGTATCATAATAAATAGTGGCATCATCCAATAATAACTTCATTGTTTTTTCCTCTGAAGCAATACGTTTTTCATCCCATTCCAAATAGGTAATAAAGTCTTCTAAAATGAGGTCTTTGTATTTTAAAACGCTCTTAATATTAAAATATAAACGACTTGTGCGACGCACAAAGAAATCGGCCATACTATTGGTCATTTCATGGTGAATGCAATACCACAATTCTGCTCTAATCAAATTTTCTTCTGGTGTTCCATCGATAAAAAGATTCATCTTATCAATTATCGTATCTGCTTTTTTACCGAAAGTTGTGCATAAATACCAAGCATAATAAGGATCGTTTAGACCTATAGTTGCTAGGAGTTGTTCTAATTCTTTAATGTATATATTGACTTCTTTAGAGTTTTCCATACGTGGATTAACCAATGCAATATTCTCGGTATCCGATATTTTAAGCTTTTCTTTTTGTTTTGATGACATGGTTTCTAAAACCGAATCAATCACACGAATCGCCATTTTTCGATAACCAGTAAGCTTTCCGCCAGCAATTGAAATTAAGCCACTTTTTGAAATAAAAATCTCATCTTTTCTAGAAATTGCTGAAAGATCTTTGTCTTCTTCATGAATTAAGGGACGTAAACCAGCCCAATTAGATTCAATATCCTCAAGGGATAAATTTACGATTGGGAAGGTATGGTTTGTTGCATTTAGCAAATATTTTGCATCTGCTTTTGTAGCCACTACGTGTTCTAAATTACCACTATAATTGGTGTCTGTTGTGCCAACATAAGTACAACGCCCCCTCGGGATTGCAAAAATCATTCTACCACCCTCAACATCAAAATAAACTGATTGTTTGATTGGTAATTTATTATGCGGAAATACAATATGAACACCTTTGGTTAAGTGCAGGTACTTATTATTCATTGAATGATCCTTTTTACGAAGTAAATCTACCCAAGGACCGGTAGCAGAGACATAATTTTTGGCCGATAAATTTAATTTTTTTTCGGTATTGTGGTCAATACAATTTAAACTTTCAATTTTAGAATAACTGTTGTAAACAAAAGATTCCATTTCGCAATAATTGATGATTGTTGCTCCAAATTCTGAAGCTTTTTTTAGAATTTCAATTGTTAATCTTGCATCATCTGTTCTATATTCGGCATAATAGCCACTTCCTAAAACAACGCTTTCATCAAGTAAAGGTTCTTTTTCTAAAGTTTCCTTTTTATCTAACATTTTACGACTATCAGTACCACTAACATTAGCTAATAAATCGTAGACTTTTAAACCGATTGACGTCATCATTTTACCATAAGTACCACCTTCTATTAAAGGCAATAACATTTTCTCTGGAATAACAAGATGAGGTGCTAATTTGTGGACAATTGCACGCTCAGAACCTGATTCGCGAACCAACCCGATTTCTAATTGTTTTAAATAACGCAAACCACCATGTATGAGTTTTGTAGATTTATTACTCGTACCAGAAGCAAAGTCGTTTTTTTCAATCAAACAGACATTTAATCCTCTTGAAGCTCCATCTAACGCAATACCAGCTCCTGTCACACCTCCACCAATAATAATTAAGTCAAACGTTTCAGAGCTTATTTTTTTGAGTTGTTTGTGGCGATCCAATACCGAAAAACGGATAGGCTCTTGGCTGGTTTTTTCCATGTTTTTACTTTTCGTTGTCTCAACTGTTATTAGCCAACTTTTGTATATCTTTTTACCTGTTTTTGGTTTCATTTTAGACCTATAACAAGTATCTACTTCTCTAATTTTTTCAATATCATTTTTTTAGCATTCTTTTTAATTAAAGTTATCTAAATCTAAACTAGATGAAAATTAATATCGTTAGAAGCTGAAACAAGTTCAGCTTAATGTTTGAAATACTAATAAAAAAAGGCTGCTTAATATTTTAAGCAGCCTTTTTCAATAAATAAATGAAGATCTATCATCTACCACTTATCTATTTCATCCTTTAATTCTTCCTTCGTTTTACCGGTTTTTTCCTGTAAACGGCCCATCATTTCATCGAATTTCCCTTCAGAATAGGTAACATCATTGTCGGTTAATCTTCCGTATTTCTGTTTAAAGTCTCCTTTAATTTGTTTCCATTTTCCTTCTAACTGATCATTATTCATAATTTTCGGTTTTATGGTTTATAATAATTAAAAGTAAAATTTATTCAAATATGTTTCTCTCAACAAACTCCTATTATAATCTTAAGGATTTGTTATTTTTACCCTTTACCCCAATTAATGAAAAAGACAATATTATTATTTATCACTACGCTATGCCTTGTGGGTTGTGGCACTTCAAAAAAAATTATCACAGATTCTATAGAATTAAGATTTCTTGATGATTATATAATAGTTGAAGACTTGGAGATAGATGGAACTAAAGTAGGCGGACTTTCAGGAATAGATTATAAAGACGGGCATTATTATATTGTTTGTGACCATCCCGGAAATCCAAGAATTTACAAATCGGAGATAAACATTAGAGAAAACCTTATAGATACAGTTCTTATTTCTGAAGTAATAAAGTTGAATAGAGCCTCGGGATTTTTAAAAGTGAATACGCTAGACCTGGAATCAATAAGAATAGAAAATGAAAATATAGTCTTAACTAGTGAAGGTGCTATCAGGCAAAATCAAAAGCCATCAATTTTTTATATAAATTCGAATGGGGATTTTATTAAAAACTTTAAATTACCAGTTTATTTTACCTCCACGGGAATTCAACGACCTAGAAATAATGGAGTTTTTGAAGGTTTAACGAAAGACTTTAAAAAGGAAGGTTATTGGGCAGGCATGGAACTACCACTTACTAAAGATGGCTCTAAGCCAAAATTATTCCCAACCCGCTCCCCTATTAGGATTACACATTTCAATAAGGAATCTGGAGAAGCCGACCAACAATTTGTAATTTCTTTAGAACACATCACTAAAATTCCTTGGAAATACTTCGCTGTTAATGGCCTAACGGAATTGATCCAATATGCTCCTCATAAATTTCTGGTATTGGAAAGGGCTTTTTCTGCAGGGCATGGTAGTTATGGGAATACTGTTCGGCTTTTTAATATAAATATTGAAAATGCAACTAACACATTAGGATTCGAAAACCTAAGAAAAGAAAAGTATACTAAAGCCACCAAAGAATTGGTTTTCGATTTTAAATCTGTAAAAAAGAGATTAACTGAAGGAATTATAGATAATGTTGAAGGAATGACCTTTGGCCCCGATCTTCCCAATGGAAATAAATCCTTAATTTTAATTTCCGACAATAACTTTAATAGTTTGGGAAAACAACTGAATCAAGTAATTTTAATGGAAGTAATTATTAAATAATCTTAATGAAAAACATAGTTCTCATACTATTAGTAGTATTAACAAGTTGTAATTTTAATAAGTCGGAATCGGCAGATAAACATATTTTAAAGCAAGTTGAAGAATCTAAAATGCAGTGGAATACTACCACATATTACTTAATAAGACACGCAGAAAAAGATAGAAGCGATCCTGCTGAAAAAGATCCTTTGCTAACAGAGGCTGGGTTGAAAAGAGCTGAAAACTGGACAAAGGTTTTTAACGATGTTCCTTTTGACATGGTTTATAGTACCAATTATAACAGAACTAAAGCTACAGCGCAACCTACTGCGATTTCCAAAAATCTGGAGGTTACCATCTATGATCCTAACAAGATGTATGATCCAAAATTTCAGGAAACTACAAAAGGAAAAACCGTTTTGGTGGTAGGACACAGCAATACCACTCCTGCCTTTGCAAATGCAATATTGAAGGAGAAAAAATATGAGGACATTGCCGATGATGAGAATGGGGCCTTATTTATTGTAACTGTGCATTCAGATAATTCTGTAACCTCACAGGTGCTTTAT
>JAGXIJ010000137.1 GCA_024635675.1 Gillisia sp. | reverse complement strand
GCTATAGGTTTATTATTTGCACCAAAAAAAGGAGCTGATACTCGTAAATCAATAACTGAATCTGGAGATAGCTATTTAAAAGGTGCAAAAGGAAAATTCGATAACCTTTCAGATAGCCTAAACCATAAAGTGGAAGCAATAAAAGAAAGATCTAAAGCTGGATTGAGCAAATCAAAAACAGATGAAAAAATTCATGATACTAAAGCAGATATTCATGATATGAGAGCTAGCTAGTCTAAACTCAAATATTTTATATTAAACCTCGGATTCTTTCCGGGGTTTTTTATTTTTAATAATCTGGGGGTTCACGAGAAAACATTCTGAAAAACATTTCTTACTTTAGAAAACTCTAATAATTAAAAAACATATCAATGAAAGTTATTTTCTCCCCGTTAAGCATATTTCTATGCATATTCACATTCCTTCCCTTCAATAAAACAATTGCCCAAGATACAGATGCTAAAATCTATGATATCATTGACTCTGTGTCTGCCGATAGAATTGAAAATGACATTAGAAAATTAGCCGGGTTTGGAACTAGAAATACTTTCAGCGATACTGTATCTACAACTCGAGGGATTGGAGCTGCAAGAAGATGGATAAAGTCTGAATTTGATAAAACCTCCCGGGATTGCAATAACTGTTTAAATGTTTTTTATCAAAAAGATCTGGTTACTCCGGAAGATGGAGATCGTGTACCAAAAGAAGCTTGGGTAGTGAATGTAGTAGCAATTCAAAAGGGTACTAAATATCCAAACAGATATATCCTCATGAGTGGAGATATAGATTCTCGAGCCAGTGACACCATGGATTTTGAAACCGATGCTCCGGGTGCAAATGACAATGCCAGTGGAATGGCAGGAACTATTGAAGCTGCCAGAGTTTTATCTAAATATAAATTTGAAAACAGTATTATTTATGTTGGGCTTTCCGGAGAAGAACAAGGATTATTTGGAGGAAAAGGACTGGCGCAATATGCCAAAAAGAACAACTGGGAGATCATTGGGATATTAAACAATGATATGATTGGAAATATTGAAGGTGTGGATGGAGTGATAGATAATAGAAGTTTTCGAATATTTTCTGAACCGGTACCTCCTACAGAAACAGAAAAAGAACGAAATGCCAGAAGATATTATGGCGGAGAAGTTGATGGAATTTCACGACAACTTGCCAGATACATACACGGCACAGTTCAAACTTATATGCCTGAAATGAATCCTATGATGATCTATAGATTAGATAGGTTTGGGCGTGGCGGACATCACAGGTCTTTTAATGATCTTGGATATGCCGGAATTAGAATTATGGAAGCCCATGAGAACTATAACAGGCAACATCAAAATATTAGAACCGAGAACGGAATTGAATACGGGGATGTAATAGAAGGCGTGAATTTTAATTATGCCGCAAAACTTACAGCTGTAAATGCAATTAACCTGGCAAGTTTAGCTTGGGCGCCTCCTGCCCCACAGAATGTCGCAATTGGTGGTATTGTAGAACCTTCAACTAAATTACGCTGGGAGAAAGTTAGTGGCGATATTGCAGGTTATAAAATCTATTGGAGAGATACTACTTCTCCGGTTTGGCAACACTCAAGATTTGTTGGAAATGTATCAGAATTTATGCTGGACGGAATCGTGATAGATAATTACTTTTTTGGGGTTGTAGCAGTTGGAAAAAACGGGCACGAAAGTTTAGTTTCTTTTCCTTCATCGACCTTTAGGTAATTTCATTTCCTGATTAATTCTAATTAAAATTACTGTTTATGAAAAAAATATTATTCTTTTTCCTACTCGCCTCTCAGGTAATCGTTGCACAACAATCAGATAAACTGGAGTTATTGGATATCTTCAGCCTTGAATATATTTCGGATCCACAAATATCGCCGGATGGAAAACAAGTGGTTTATGTCCGAAATTTTAAGGATGTTATGACCGATAAGAATCTATCGAATCTCTGGATAGTAAATTTTGATGGTACACAAAATAGACCATTAACTACAGGCAATACGTCAGATAATTATCCGCGTTGGTCGCCGGATGGAAAAAAATTGCTTTTCAAATCGAACAGGGATGGTGAAATGCGGCTATATTTAATGTGGCTCGATTCTAAACAGCCACAAGTACTTTCTAATTCTAACGATCTACCGGGACCTGTTTCCTGGTCTCCGGATAGCAAGTCTATTGCCTTTTCGAAATTTGTGGTTAAAGAGAATGCTTCTCCTATTGAAATGCCAAAGAAGCCGGAAGGCGCAAAGTGGAACGACGCTCCTAAGTATATTACAGATATGAATTATCGTGCAGATGGGGCTGGTTATTTAAAAAGTGGAAACCGCCAACTGTTTATAGTTTCGATAGATGGGCATACCCCAAGGCAACTCACTTTTAATCAGTTTGATCATGGAGCTCCAATTTGGGGTAAAGATGGAAAAAGCTTGTATTTTTCAGCCAATCTGGGAGAAGATCATGAATTAGATCCTATGAATTCAGAAATTCACAGGCTTAATATTACAGATGGTAAAATAACAACCTTAACAAATAGACAAGGACCAGACAGCGATCCTATAATCTCTACAGATGGTAAGAAAATAGCATATTTAGGCTTCGATGATAGATTACAAGGATATCAGTTAAGTCAGTTATACATCATGAATACAGATGGTAGTGGTATCAAGAACCTTTCAGAAGAATTTGATAGAGATATTAGTGATATTTCCTGGGACAAAAATGGGGATGGACTTTATTTTCAATATAACGACAAAGGCAGTACAAAACTAGGTTACATTTCTACAAGCGGGAAAGTAAAAGAAGTAACAACTAACATGGGAGGACTTTCATTAGGAAGACCATATAATGCTGCATCTTATAGTATTTCAGAAAATGGTAATTACGCTTTTACTTCCGGTAAAAATGCAATGTTATCTGATCTAGGCGTTGGAAATAAAGGAAATGACAGGGTACTAACAGATGTAAATAGCGACCTGCTTTCGTTCAAGAAACTTGGGAAAGTTGAAGAAATCTGGTGGAAGTCTTCTGTAGATCAAAGAGATATCCAAGGCTGGATCGTAACTCCGCCCGATTTTGACCCTAGTAAAAAATACCCGTTGATTCTAGAAATCCATGGCGGGCCTTTTGCCAGTTATGGAAATGTGTTTTCAGCAGAAATTCAGCTAATGGCTGCAGCAGGATATGTAGTTCTATATACCAACCCTAGAGGAAGTACAGGTTATGGTGAAGAATTCGGAAATTTAATTCATCATGACTATCCAAATAACGATTATCATGATTTGATGTCTGGAGTAGATGCTGTCCTTGAAAAGGATTATATAGACAAAGAAAATTTATTTGTTACCGGAGGTAGCGGAGGTGGTGTATTAACCGCCTGGATAGTTGGAAAAACAGGCAGATTTAAGGCTGCTGTAGTTGCAAAACCCGTAATAAACTGGACTAGTTTTGTGTTATATGCAGATAATCCCGGGTTCTTTTCTAAATATTGGTTTGGTAAAAAACCATGGGAAGACCCGGAAAGTTATTTCAAAAGATCTCCTTTAAATTATGTTGCTAATATCACTACTCCGACGATGTTGTTAACTGGAGAAGAAGATTACAGAACTCCAATTGCAGAATCTGAGCAATTTTATTCTGCCTTAAAATTAGAGGGAGTAGAAACCGCAATGGTTAGAATTCCTGGATCTGGACACGGAATTGCAAATAGACCAAGTAACCTTATCGCTAAGGTAGCAGCTATCCTATCCTGGTTTGAAAAGTATAAGGAGAACTAACTTAATAATACTATTAAAAAAAGCTGCGAATAGAATCTCTATTCGCAGCTTTTTATTTAGTCGATTAGCGAGAGTTGAATTCGTTTTAGATCTAGATCGACCTCCAAAACAGTTACCATTAAGTGCTGACCTAATTTCACAACAGAATTCACATCGCTTATATATTCATTTGCCAGCTTAGAGATATGAATAAGCCCACTTTCCTTAACACCAATGTCCACAAAGCATCCAAAATTGGTGATATTATTTACAATGCCAGGTAATTTCATTCCGGTTTTTAGGTCTTTAATGCTATTTACATTCTCATCGAATTGAAAGACCTTGATCTTACTTCTGGGATCCACACCGGGTTTTTCCAATTCTTTAATAATATCATTTAATGTAGGAAGACCAAGGTCTTCTTGCACGTAGTTTTCTAATGGGATTTTTTTAAGTATTTCCTTATTTCCAATTATTTGATGTAATGCTGTTTTGGAATCCTTAGCTATTTTATTAACCACATTATAACGTTCAGGGTGAACTGCAGAATCATCTAAGGGGTTACCGGCGTTCTTAATCCTTAAGAAACCGGCAGACTGCTCATAAGCTTTAGCTCCTAATCTTGGGACTTTTAGTAATTCTTCCCTACTTTTAATACTACCGTTTTCTGATCTATAGCTTATAATATTTTCCGCCAAAACAGGACCAATTCCAGATACGTAAGAAAGTAATTCTTTACTTGCAGAATTTACATTGATACCAATTCGGTTTACACAATTCATCACGACAGCATCTAGCTTATTTTTCAATTTAGTTTGATCTACATCATGTTGATACTGCCCTACTCCAATAGACTTTGCATCAATTTTCACCAATTCGGCTAAAGGATCAATTAATCTTCTTCCAATAGACACCGCTCCTCTTACAGTGATATCATAATTTGGAAATTCATCTCTCGCAATTTTGGATGCCGAATAAATAGAAGCTCCGGCTTCATTTACCACATAAACTTCCACCTCTTCATTAAAAGGAACTTTTTTAATGAACTGCTCAGTTTCTCTGGATGCTGTACCGTTTCCAATTGAAATTGCTTCAATATTATAAGCATTCACAAGCGATCTTATTTTCTTTATCGCAAGTGTCATTTCTTTTTGAGGAGGATGTGGATAGATGGTTTCATTATGAAGCAGCATTCCATTTTCATCTAAACAAACCAATTTACAACCAGATTTAAATCCAGGGTCTAATGCTAATATCCTTTTATTACCAAGAGGTGGAGCCAGTAAAAGCTGCTCCAGATTATCTGCAAATACTTGGATAGCATCTTCATCTGCCTTATTTTTTGCCTCAGACACAACTTCATTATTAAAAGATGGTTTTAAAAGTCGTTTATACGAATCTTCAATTGCCTCTTCGATATATTTTGAAGCTGATGATTTTTTAATATGAAGTGTGTTAGTAATCAATCGGAAAGCCTCATCCTTATCAACGTTTATCTTGATCTTAACAATCCCTTCGGTTTCTGCTCTTAGTAAGGCTAGTAATCTATGAGACGGAATTCTTTTTAAAGGTTCATTCCAATCAAAATACTGTTTGTATTTTTGAGCAGTTGGATTTTTATTTTCAGATTTGACTACGCTGGAAGCTATATCTGCATTATTCTGAAATAACTTTCTAAGCTTCTGTCGAACATATGGGTTTTCACTTATCCATTCTGCAATAATATGTTTTGCCCCTTCTAAAGCTTCTGAACCAGTTTTTATCTCTTTAGTTAAAAATCGATTTGCAACCAATTTTAGTTCGTCCCCATTTTGAGACATAATGATCTTGGCGAAAGGCTCTAAACCAGCTTCTCTTGCCGCTTCAGCTTTGGTTCTGCGTTTCTTTTTATAGGGTAAATAAAGATCCTCTAGGATTACTAAAGAATCTGTTTGCTGAAGTTTTGCCAAGAGAGCACTGCTCATTCCCCCCTGTTCTTCTATTGCTTTAATTATAGATTTCTTTCTCTTCTCTAAATCATTGAAGGATTTCAATAGATCTGAAATTTTTTCAATCTCCACTTCATCCAGATTCCCTGTTAGCTCTTTTCTATAACGTGCAATAAATGGAATCGTCGCATCCTCTTTTAATAAGGACACTGTATTAAGAATCGATCTTTCAGGGACCGAAATTTTTGCTTTTATATAGGATATTAACTCCAAGTCTTGTGTTTTAAGTAATGAAAACAAAGGTACCGGGATTCTAATTTATCTGTATAAATACCCAAAGATATTTCCAGAGAATTAGATAATATTAATTGGAAACTTTAGGGTTTTAAACATTAATTCTGGAACAAAAATATTTTCCCGCTCCTGAAAGCTATCTGGATCGCAGATTTATGCACATAATTATCCCTATTTTAGTCTTTTTCTTGGCTCTTTTGTCTTGATTCTTGGTTTTCGTCTCTCCGTTCCCGATTTATTTGATCAGATAAGTTTTTTTCTCTGGCCCAATACCTTTTAAAGTAAGTGATTTCCATTCTTTTGGCAAGATTTCATTTTTTTGCTCTATCCCATTTTCGGTAATATGCAATCCGCCGAATCCAAATAGCACAACCTGGAGCATCCCTCCGGCACCTGTTGCAAAATAAGGATTCTCACTGGTGGCCGATTCTGCCAGAGCTCCAAAAGGAGCACGCTTATTAGGCTCATAACTTCTTTTAAAAAGCCTGTAAGCTTCTTTGGGATCTCCCAATCTGGCATACAAAATGGCAAAGATTGATTGCCCCATAGCAGGGCCCTCAGGAGAAAGTTTTGACTCATAATATTTTAAATCCTTAAGAACATTTTCTCTTTCGGTAATTATGTCCAAAGGATAAGATAGTAAGTTCACATCTGCCTGTTTTATGATTTCTCCCTCATAGTTTTGGTTTTCTTTTGTAGTTCCATCAGGGAATTTTAATATCAGAATTTTTGAAGCAACTTCATTCCAGGCTGGATTTGGAGTTTCATCAACTTCTTTGGCTGCAAGGACCGCATAATTTAAG
>JAGXIJ010000136.1 GCA_024635675.1 Gillisia sp. | reverse complement strand
TATTTTCAGCTTTAATTTCTTGAATATTGTTCTCGAAATTCTGAAGGTCACCAAATTCAAAACTATAATCTGGGGCATCACCTGTAGAAAACAATTCGTTTTCATCAGTTTTTTTGTGAATATCCTTGGCTTTAGCCTCCTCGGTTAGATAGACCTTTGCTTGATTTCTATTTACTATTACTATTTTTTTAACATCACCAGCCTTCAGGTATGATTCAAATTCGGCTGGATTTGTTTTTGCTGGTTCATTAAAACCTGATCCACCAAAAAAATTGATACCTAAAAAAATTATAATAATAGCCCCGTAAATCCAATATGCATTGAATTTAGGTTTTTTAGGTTCTAATTTTTTATTTGGTTGTTGCTTCGACATTCTTCTCTAATTAGTTTTTTAATACTTTGTTTCTATCGAGGTAGTTTTCGCATCTCCCCACAAGCTTTCAATATCATAATACTCCCTAATGTGTTTCTGGAAAACATGAACTACAACATTCACATAATCCATTAAAATCCACTCGGCATTATCACTACCTTCAATATGCCAAGGTTTGTCTTTTAGCGATTTGCTTACGGTTTTTTGTACGGAGTTTACGATGGCATTTACCTGTGTATTCGAAGTACCATTACAGATAACAAAATAATCACAAACAGTATTTTCAATTTCCCTTAGGTCAAGAATATCAATATCGTTTCCTTTAACTTCTTCTATTCCTTTTATGATATGAGCAATAAGTTGATCGTTGTTCGTTTCTTTATTTGCCATTAAATTTATTTCTTTACGCAAAGTTATTACTTTTTAGACTTTTTCGTGGTCTGTTACTACAAACATTTAACACCATTCTTAAGTACATTTGTATATATGCATATAATCAAAGTTAATGCCACCGAGTCCACCAATTCTTTGGCAAGAGAATGGTATAATACCAATAAAAATAAATCCCCAATTTGTATAATTGCTAACAGCCAAACCTCAGGTAGGGGACAACGAGGCGCTACATGGGTTTCTAATGCGGGTGAAAACCTCACTTTTAGCATAATTTACCCTCAGCCTAATTTGGAAATAGGCAACCAGTTCTTGATTAGTGCAGCTGTTGGTTTGCAGTTAATAAAGGCTTTAAAGCAACTAAAAATTAACAATTTAAAGTTGAAATGGCCTAACGACATTATGGCAGATGGTTATAAAATAGGTGGCGTACTTATAGAGAATATTCTGCAAAATAATCTAATAGGCGCTAGTATTATTGGAATTGGACTCAATGTGAACCAAGTTAACTTCCCTGATTTACCAAAAGCTGCTTCCTTGAAAAATCTTAAGGGAACTATATTTTCTACAGAGGAAGTTCTTTCCGTAATTCTAGAGTATTTAGAAAGAATGATAAGCTCGAACGATAAGTCCTTTTTTGAAAATGTTTTGGAGGATTATGAGAAGAATTTATTCCGAATAAAAAAAGCTTCCACCTTTCAATTAAAAGATGGAAGCTTGCTTATAGGTATTATTTTAGGAGTTACCCCTTCTGGTTTTCTTAAGTTACAGGTTGAGGATGAAGAAATTCGCACCTTCGACTTAAAAGAACTTAAACTACTTTTTTAAAGTGTCGACATATTTTCACTTAAGGTGGAGATGAACTTTTTGAGAGGACTCTTTACCATCATTGCCATCATGGCATTAAATTTACCGTCGAACAATAATTGAGCATCACTTTTATCTCCATTAGGCTCGATAATAATATTTAAAGAAAAGTTGAATTTATCTGATGTGGAACCTAAAACTACCAATTCCGGTTCTACAGTTTCTTGGATAGCCAACTCTATTTCTGGCATTCCTTTTAAACCGAAAAGGAAGGTATTTGGTTTTGTAACTTCAAACTTCTCTATACTGTCTGGCATCAACTGTTTATAATTCTCTACCTCAGTTAGAAAATCATATAATTCTTGCTGACTTTTTTGCGTTGTAACTTTTGGACTTTCTAAATTCATATTATGGTTTCCATTTGCTGGGATCTAGTCTCCAGGTTTTTAATGTTTCTGCCTCCTCGGCATTGATATAGTTCGTTTTTAAGGCAGTGTCAACTAAATGCTCATAATTCCCTAAGGTATGTAACTCCACCTTTGCTTCTTTGAAATTCTCTTCTGCAATATCAAAGCCATAAGTGAAGATAGCGAGTAAACCTTTAATGTTTACATTGGCTTCTTTTAAAGCCTTTACAGCATTAATGCTACTTCCACCGGTACTTATAAGATCTTCAATTACAACTACATTCTGTCCGCTTTCTAGATGTCCCTCGATCTGGTTTTTTCTCCCATGCCCTTTGGCTTCAGGTCTTACATATACAAAAGGAAGATTCATAACCTCAGCTACCAACATTCCAATACCTATGGCGCCTGTAGCAACCCCCGCTATGACATCGGGTCTTCCATATAGTTCCTCAATTTGCCTAGCAAACTGTTCTCTTATATAGTTTCTAATAGGAGGATAAGAAAGAATAATTCTGTTATCGCAATAAATTGGCGATTTCCATCCGCTTGCCCATGTAAAGGGCTGTTGTGGTTCTAATTTAATTGCTTTAATTTGCAAAAGCAATTCAGCTGTTTTAATAGCTGTTTCTTTATTTAAAATCATACTGCAAATGTATAAAGTTTTTGTAAATGATATCCCTATTATTCTTTCAACAAAGAAAGAAATTGGCGAAAATTACAGTGCATTTCCTATTAAAACGGTTAAGCTCAAGCGTATTATACGTAAAATTAATGATGGAGAATTATTATATGTAAATCTTTATCATAAAAATGAAGAGAAACTCTTTAAACATCTTTTAAAAAAGCTACCCGTGATTACTGCTGCTGGAGGGATGGTTTTTAATGATAATAAAGAGATCTTATTTATCTACAGAAATAAGCGTTGGGATCTTCCAAAGGGAAAGACCGAAAAAAACGAAAGTCTGGAAGAATCTGCAATGAGAGAAGTGATGGAGGAAACTGGGGTTCAGGATCTTGAAATTGTGAGATTTATTAGGAAAACCTACCATATTTTTAAACGTAAGGATAAATATAGGTTGAAGGTGACGCATTGGTATGAGATGAAAACATCATATACAGGCGAGTTGATTCCAGAACATTCTGAAGGAATTAAAAAAGTAAAATGGAAGAATTTTGCTAAGTGCCAAAAGGCATTAACCAAATCTTATGCGAATATTAAATTATTATTCCCAAAAGAATATTTAACGACTCACCCTAAAGACAGGGTAGCGTAAATAAGCTTTTTCCATAAGACCAGATTTTTTATACAACCAGTTTAGTTGGTTAAAGGAATTACTGGAAAATTCAGCATCAGAATTTTTCTTTTCTTGAAACTCTTTATTTAATTCAGCATTGTTATCCAATAGGTCTTTTGCGGAATCTTCGAAAACATAGGGTGAAAAGCCTTCTTTTTGTTGCAGCACGGTATCGAAAAAGTTCCAGTTAAAAAACGAATCTGGTGTGGTGGGTTCAAGTGTTTCAACTAAATAGCGGACAGCTGGTTGAAAACTCTTGATATAAAAATCGCCCTTCCTAAATTTTATGCTGTCTTTAATGGATGTAACCTGAGTATCAAAATGAGGGTAGTGGCCTTCGTAAGGATTAGGGGATGTTTTATAGTCTTCTATATTGTAAACCTCTACTAACATAGTAGTGTCCTTTTTAAAAGCAGTCATCTCCACCTTGTTGGTCTTTAATATTTCTATTACGTTCCACCAACCTTGAGGAATAATATATGCCCTTGGAATTTCTATTTGGTCTTGAGCTATATAATTATTATAATAATCTACTTCCCTTTTGAAGGGCTTTTTTCTATCATATTTCAGCCTTTTTTCGCCAGTAACATCGCTGGTAATTTCTTCTCCTTCAAATCCTTTAAATTGAAGTTTGGTTATATTGGTACTGTCAACCTTAAAATTCACCGGATAGAAACGCTCTGTCAAATATTTTCTCTGGGCTCTTGCTCTAAGATCTTTGATCTTTTCCCGGTCTCTTTCTGCAATGTCTATAATAGACCTAAGTGTGCTGTACGTACCTAAAACCCTTTTCTTATACGGTTTTAGCATATGTGTTTCTATCATTAAACCAAGAGTGTTCCATAAGGTGGTATAGCCGGTAGAATACCTTGGGGAATCCATGAACTGAGCAAAGCCTTTTTCTGGAACCTCATTATGAATATTTACATACGGAGTAATATCCCATGCATTTTCCCATAATGATGCTTTTAAAGATGGCATCATCTTATCGTTAAGATAATCTCCTAATTCCCCTCCCAGTTTGTTATGTTGAGTGAACAAATGAGTAAGTGTATATTGATAATCTGCTCCATTACTCACATGAGTATCTACAAAAATATCCGGCTTTACATTATGAAAGATCTCAGAGAAACTTCGGGTGTTTTTAGTATCGGCCTTTATAAAGTCGCGATTAAGATCGTAATTACGAGCGTTCCCTCTAAATCCATATTCTTCCGGCCCATTTTGATTAACTCTGGAAGTAGAATTTCTATTGAGAGCACCGCCTATGTTATAAATAGGTATCGTTGCAATAATGGTGTTTTTAGGTACAGAGATAGAATCTTGTGCTAGATCCCGAAACAGCATCATGGTAGCATCAATTCCATCACTTTCTCCTGGATGGATTCCATTATTTATTAAAATGATGGTGTATTTATCTCTAATCTCATCAAAGTTGAAATTCTCTGTAGGACTAAATATGGCTAAGTGTAATGGTTCACCACTATCAGTTAGCCCGAATTCTTTAAGTTTTATAGAAGTATAAGCCTGATCTAATTCCTCGTAATAATCTATAACTTCAGGATAAGTAGGAGTTTGTGTTCCACCAGATTTTTCGAAAACTGTTTCAAAATCGTATTCTTTGGTTAGTTTGTATTTAGATAGATCACAAGAAATAAAAACACAAGCTATTAGGGAGGCTATTAAAATTTTCTTCATAAGAAATTATCCAATTATCGCTATAAACTTAGTTAAAACTGCAATGGTAGCCAAAACTATTATATGTTCGGCGTTTTATTTAAAGTAGTTAAAGTAAACTTAATACATGAATAATATTTTATTCCTTTTAATTTATAGGCTATTTTTAATTTTCAATAAAAAATCTATGAAACATATTACATTTAGTTTGCTGCTGATAGGCGTTACAATAACCTCCTGTGCACAAATGAAAGGGGTTAAAGAATTTAATGAAGATGAGAAAAAAGAGCTATCACAGCGCCCTGCAGATATAGTTGAAACAGCAATTGGCACGTTAGAGATCCCAGCGCCATTTCATTCAAAATCAATTCAAAAAGTTAGCAAAGTTATAGGATGGAAGGATGGAGAAATGCCAAAAGCGCCTGAAGGCTTTAAAGTTGAAATATTTGCAGATGGATTCGAACATCCCCGATGGACCTATGTGGCGCCAAACAACGATATTTTTGTAGTAGAAACAAATACTAGAAATAGTGCCAATAGGGTTACTATTTTAAGAGATAAGGACGGGGATGGAGTATTTGAACATCGCGGTGTCTTTAAAGAAAATCTGAACCAACCTTTTGGAATGTTGGCATTAGGAGACTATTTCTATATTGCCAATACAGATGGTTTATATAGATATGCTTATTCTGAAGGTGATATCGAATTGAAAGGCGAAGGAGAGAAGATCGTAGAACTTCCGGCTGGAGGTTATAATCATCACTGGACTCGCAATCTAATTGCAAACAAGGAAGGAAGCAAAATCTATATTTCTGTAGGTTCTGCGAGTAATGTTGGAGAATATGGAATGGATAAAGAAGTACGAAGAGCAGGGATATTAGAAATTAATCCTGATGGTTCTGGCGAGCAGGTTTATGCAAGCGGAATTAGAAACCCAGTTGGGATG
>JAGXIJ010000135.1 GCA_024635675.1 Gillisia sp. | reverse complement strand
TGGATAATTCAAAAGCATTGGTTCATTCCCTTGTACGAATTAAAAACAAGGGTAATGGTATGGAAATGACTTATAAGTTGGTTGCACAAAGTGAGGCCGATATTAAAACCGGTAAGATTTCTGTTGAATCTCCAATAGGAAAGGGCTTGTTAGGAAAACAAGTGGGAGACTCTGCGGAAATTAGTGTTCCTAATGGAACAATGGAATTCGAGGTCCTCGAGATCTGGAGAGAATAATTCCATAATTTTACACCGCATTTAAACCTTTTTTATGTATTGTAAGAAATACTTGGAAAAGGTTTTTTAATTTTATAAAAACAATAGTTATGTCTACAATATTTTCAAAAATTATCAGCGGGGAACTTCCTGCATACAAGGTGGCAGAATCAGATGATTTTCTAGCCATTTTGGATATTAACCCTAATGCTAAAGGACATACCTTATGTATTCCGAAGCAGGAAGTAAATAAGATATTCGATCTTGATAATGAAACCTATAAAAATTTAATGATTTTCGCGAAAAAGGTTGGTATGGCCCTAGAGGAAGCGGTGCCATGTAAACGTGTTGGAATGGCTGTAATTGGACTGGAAGTGCCGCATGTGCATGTACATTTAATTCCTCTAAACAAGATGAAGGATATGGATTTTGGTAATAAGTTGAATTTTTCCCACGATCAATTATCTAGATTGGCAGAGGAGATTAAGGAATGCCTTTAATGGATCATTCAGAATTTAAACTTGGTATAGATCTAAGAATAGATTGGAGCGATCTGGACATGTATAAGCATGTGAATAACCTCACCTTTATAAGATTCATGCAAACAGGAAGAGCTCTTTTTTGGGAAGCTGCAGGACTTACAAAATTATACGAGGAGACAAATAAAGGACCAATGATGGTTTCTACCCATTGCGATTTTAAAAGATCATTATATTATCCGGGGACCGCTATCGTAAAAACAAAATTGGCATTTATAAAGAATAGCAGTTTTGGCCTGGACCATCTCATTTTAAATGAGGATATGGAAGTATGTGCCGAAGGTAGGGATGTTGCAGTTTGTTTCGATTTCAATATAAATAAAACCTACACGATCCCAGATGAGCTACGAGAGATCATGAAAAACTATTGAAGCTTTTTTAAGGCAATTTGAAAAGTAGTCCCTTTGTTAGGATCACTTTCATAAACCCTGATCTTACCATTGTGGTATTCTTCTATTATCCTTTTAGATAGTGAGAGCCCAAGACCCCAACCTCTCTTTTTTGTTGTATAACCGGGGTTAAAAATAGTGCGAAACTTGCTTTTAGGGATACCTTTTCCACTATCCTTAATATAAATATATACCCAATGTAGATCTTGCTTAATTTCTAAGCTAAGATCTCCTTTTCCTTTCATGGCATCTATAGCATTCTTCACCAAATTCTCTATAGTCCAGCTATAAAGGGATTCGTTTAAATTAACATAAATAGGGGTGTGCGGTGTAGAAAGTTTGAAGTTGATTAATCTGGAACTTCTGGTAAATAAATAGTTATAACTCTCCTTGGTTGCTACAACTATATCTGATTCAGAGAGAATTGGGGTAGAACCAATTTTAGAAAACCTATCTGTAATAGTTCGTAATCTTTCAATATCCTTTTCAATTTCAGTAATATAGGACTTATTAACATTTTCTTCTTTCAAAATTTCTGTCCATCCTATTAATGAAGATAATGGAGTTCCTATTTGATGTGCGGTTTCTTTTGCCATTCCCGCCCATAATTTATTTTGTTCACTGGATTTTGTAGTGGTATAAAAGAAGTAAACTACCCCAATGAACAGAAAAATAATAAGCAATAACCCAATAGGATAATATTTGATCTTTGTGAGCAACGGCGAATCTCCATAATAGATTTTATGAACCTGATTTTTGCTTAAAACCATTTCTATCGGCTCATTTTCCGACTGTAGTTCATTAAAATAGTCATCTAGTTTCTTCTTGTCTCCTCTGGTTTCAATTGGAATATTTAGTCCATCAACAATTTCTCCTCGCTCATTTATCCAGATGGTGGGAATGGTTGTATTGGTGTTTAAAATCCTTAAAGTTAGATCGATATCAGTATCTCCGGTGGCTTTGTCAAGAAATGCCTGGGCCGCAGACCATAATTCCATTTTATCGCGCTCATCTTGTTTTAAGCGTTCAAAAAAGATTGAAGTGTTCCATAGAATAAGTGCTACAATTAGCAGAGAAGAGATAATTATGAACCAACGTGCAAAGTTTCGTTCGTTTGTAAAATTCATGCAGCCTTATTTTGGTCGAATAAATATAACCGTTTTCTGTTAATATTATTGTTGAAATACGGTTTTTCATTATTAAGGCTATTCGTTACCTTTGTGAAAAATTGCTGAATGTTATCTATAGACCCTAAAGAAATTAGTACCGGGAAAAGACATCAATATTTATTAGGAGCAATAGGGCCAAGACCCATTGCATTTGCTAGTACACTAGACGAAAATGGAAGGCCTAACTTGTCTCCATTCAGTTTTTTTAATGTGTTTAGTGCAAATCCACCTATCTTGATATTTTCTCCTGCCAGAAGAGGTCGGGATAATACAGTTAAGCATACTTATTTGAATGCTAAGGCAACCAAGGAAGTGGTGATAAATATTGTAGATTATAAGATTGTACAACAAATGTCACTTTCTAGCACAGAATATGCTGAAGGCGTTAACGAGTTTGAAAAAGCTGGATTCACGATGCTTAAATCAGATGTGGTGAAACCCTTTCGTGTAGCAGAATCTCCTGCGCAATTCGAATGTAAGATTTTAGAAGTAAGAGAACTTGGCGATGAAGGCGGAGCCGGAAATTTGGTGATTTGTGAAGTGGTTAAAATGCATTTTGATGAAGCTATATTAGATGAAGAAGGTTTTATAGATCAGCATAAGATAGATCAGGTAGCGAGAATGGGAGGAAACTGGTATACCCGTGCAAAAATGGGATTATTTGAAGTACCCAAACCATTATCGTCTCTTGGGATAGGTGTAGATAAAATTCCACAAGAAATTAGAACAAGTAAAGTTTTAACTGGGAATGATCTTGGAAAACTGGGGAATGTAGAAGTGCTACCTTCCAAAGAAGATATAAATGAGTTTATAAAAGGGGATAGTAATGCCTCGAGCTTGGTGAAATCTGGAGATATTAAAAAGATTCATTTACAAGCACAAGAATATTTAGAGAAAGAAGATCCGGCAAAAGCCTGGAAAATATTATTAGCAAAATCAAATTAAAATGGAAGTAGAAGGAAAAATAAAAATGATTGGAGAAACCCAAACATTTGGAAGTAACGGATTTAGAAAAAGAGAAGTTGTTGTAACAACAGAAGAGCAATATCCACAACATATTATGGTGGAATTTGTGCAAGACAAAACAGATCTTCTTAATAATTTCCAAGTTGGACAACCAGTAAAGATCGGGATCAACCTAAGAGGTCGGGAATGGGTTAACCCACAAGGAGAAACTAAATACTTTAATTCTATTCAGGGTTGGAGAATTGAAAATTTGCAAGCTGGTAGTCCTGCTCCAGGGCAAACTCCTCCTCCGGCAGATCAATTTGAGCCCGCTAAAGATCTTAAAGATGAAGATTACGACGATTTACCTTTCTAAGTTTAGGTAGGACGTATTTTATAAGGCTGTTTGAAGGCTTAGTTTCTGATTATCCTGTCCCGAAAGCTTTCGGAATTGTTTCAGCTTGACAGGAGCAAAACTTTTCAAACAGCTTTTTCTATTTAATATATTTCAGCTAAATTTCGATATCTAATCAGTTTATATTGAATTCTTCAACTCCATACCAAAAATTTCCATCGGTGAAATTTGCAAATCCAGACGGGCTTTTGGCAATGGGAGGAGATCTTTCAGTGGAACGATTATTAGAGGCTTATAATCACGGGATCTTTCCGTGGTATGATTCTTCTGAACCTATCCTATGGTGGAGCCCAGATCCCAGAATGGTTCTGTATCCAGAGAATTTAAAGGTTTCAAAGAGCATGAAACAATTACTTAGAAATGAAACTTTTAAGGTTACCTATAATCAGGATTTTTTAGCTGTAATAGAACACTGTGCCTCCAAAAAACGAAAGGGACAAAACGGAACCTGGATCACTCAAGAGATCAAAGATGCATATTTGGAACTGCATCATTTGGGAATTGTGCAATCTGTTGAGGTATGGCAAAATGATGAACTTGTAGGTGGACTTTATGGGATCTATCTAAAAGAGAAAAAAATGTTTTGTGGGGAAAGTATGTTCGCGAATGTGAGTAATGCTTCCAAATATGGGTTTATTACTTATGTGAGAAAATTAAAGGCAGAGGGAGTTACTTTAATAGATTGCCAGATGTATACCGAACATTTAGAAAGCCTGGGAGCAGCCGAAATTCCCAGGAAGGAGTTTTTGAAGCATTTAAAAGGACAAATTGGCTCTTAAACCTCGTTATATCTAAAACAGTCCACTTCATGATCGTTTATCATACCAGTTGCCTGCATATGAGCATATATAACTGTGGATCCCACGAATTTAAAGCCTCGTTTTTTTAAGTCTTTACTTAGAGCATCACTTATTTGAGTGGTGGGAGGAGCTTTCTTATAATCGACTACAGAGTTTTGCACCGGTTTCCCATCTACAAATCCCCAAATATACTTGCTGAAACTACCAAATTCTTTCTGGACTTTCATAAATTCCTGAGCGTTGGTAACAGTTGCTCGTACCTTTAATTTATTGCGAATGATTCCCGCATCAAGTAAAAGTTCCTGAATTTTCTCTTCTGTGTAGTTGGCAATCTTTTTATAATTAAAATCATCAAAAGCAGATCTAAAATTCTCTCTTTTACGTAGAATAGTGATCCAACTTAATCCTGCCTGAAAAGTTTCTAAAACCAGAAATTTAAAAAGAGTGTCATCATCATAAACCGGCAGACCCCATTCCTCATCGTGATAAGCTTCATACAACGGGTCTCCAACACACCACCCACATCGTTTTATCTCACTCATACTGCTAAGGCTTAAAATTATAGGTAATAGTTCCCGGCTGGGATGTTCGCCCCGGCATGGAGCTAAAATAGGCCATATTCGCATATTCCTCTGCCTGATCGGTCAAACATTCGTTACTAGTGGAAGAACTAGATTTATTAACACTTGTAGAAATCACCCTTCCATTTTCATCTACTGTGATATTAATTACCACTTTTCCCGATCTGTCACAAGTATAGATAGGGTTTGGAATTTCAATAGCATTGCGTCCTTTTAAAGAATAAGAAATGGAACTTCTGTCTATTCCTCCTTTTTGTGCTGAAATATCTTCTGCAGATTTATTTCCATCAGATTGTTTCTTAGGTTCTTTTTTCTTTGCGGAAGCAAGGTCGTGGCTTCCTACAGAACTGGAAGCATTTTCATCTGAAGATTCTAATTGAGCAGCGCTATTTTTCTGAAATATTTCGTCTAATTGCTCATTGAAATTGGCATCTCTGGCTTTTTCATTTTGATTGAAAGCCTGATGGGTTTCAATATTTTCGCTAGGTTTGACTTCAACCATTTCTTCCGGTTCTTCCTTTTCTTCTACTACTTCTTCAACCTTAAAATTATCCAGATCTACTAGTAGTTCCCTTGTTTTTTGGATATTATTGGAGAGATTTAAATTATATAAGCTCAAAAATAATACAGCAAAAATCAAAAGGGTAATTATAAGGGCTTTATGTCTGTCAAAAAAATCCATAGAATTTAAACTTCCGAAACTTAAATTTATTCTGCGATCAAGGTAGCAATTTTTCAAAAGATTCAAGATCTAACGAATCATCTACATTAAAGGTGCCAATTTTTGTTCTTTTTAAAGCTGAAAGATGAGCCCCGCTGTTTAGAGCTCTCCCAAAATCGAAGGCAAGGCTCCTAATATAAGTTCCTTTGCTACAGGCCACTCTAAATTCCACTTCTGGCATTTGGATGTTAGTGATTTCGAATGCTGAAACAGTCACTTTTCTGGATGGGATTTCTACTTCTTCCCCATTTCTGGCATATTCGTAAAGTCGTTTTCCTTCTTTTTTTAAGGCTGAAAAAACAGGAGGTATCTGGGAGATCTCTCCCATAAATTCTTTAGTTATTTCCTTAATATTTTCTTCGGAAATATGATCAATATCAAACGTTTGGTCTATTTCGGTTTCCAGATCATAGGAAGGAGTGGTGCCTCCTAAAGTAAAGGTGCCGGTATATTCTTTTTCCTGTCCTTGAAATTCTTCTATTCGTTTGGTGAATTTCCCGGTACAAATTATAAGTAAGCCTGAGGCTAGTGGGTCTAAAGTTCCTGCGTGCCCTACCTTTATTTTTTTTATGTTGCAGCTTTTGCGAATTAGCCAGCGTACTTTATTAACCAACTGGAAAGATGTCCATCCTAAAGGTTTGTCAAACAGCAAGATTTGTCCTTCTTTAAATTCTTCAGGTGTAAAGAGGCTAGTTCGCATATCCAAATCCTATAGCTATTATTCCTACTATTAGACAATAGATGGCAAAATAAGAAAGCTTACTATTTCTTACAAGTTTGATCATCCAGGTACAAGCGAATAAACCGGCAATAAAGGCGGCAATAAATCCAATAATTAAAATTGAAGACTCTGTTGTGCTTTCAGCAAGATCACCACTTAGAATATCTTTGGCGATTTTTCCTAATATGAGTGGCACCACCATTAAAAATGAAAAACGGGCCGCTTTAGATTTATCGTTTCCTAATAATACAGATGTAGAAATGGTTGCTCCAGATCTTGAAATCCCTGGTAAAATTGCAATGGCTTGTGAAATCCCTATCACAAATGCATTTCTATAACTCACGGGTTTTTCGGTATTCTTAGCTTTATCTGCCAGCCATAATAACAAGGCAGTTATTATTAGCATAAAACCAACAAGTAGTAAATTTCCGCCAAAAAGGATTTCCATCTCCTCTTCGAATAACAACCCAACAACGGCTGCAGGGATCATGGAAATTATAATCTTTAAGGAGAATTGAGTTTCCTCATTCCACTTAAATTGAAATAATCCTTTTAAAATTTCCAATACATCTTTTCTGAAAACCACTAAAGTACTTAGGGCAGTAGCAAAATGAAGCACTACAGTAAAAAGTAAAGATTCGCTGGGGATACTATCATCACCAAGGATTGCTTTTCCTATTTCCAAATGACCACTTGAAGAAACGGGCAAAAATTCGGTAAGTCCTTGAATGACACCAAGGATTACTGCGTCAAATTCGTTCAAAGTAAATTATTTTTTGTTAGGATTCAATAAGATGGCGTAAACTTCTACTCCAAAGCCGATTAGGACAAGTGCTGGTGCTAAACGAATTCTTTGGAAGTTATAAATATCCGGATTAAAAACATTCGGATCGTCGCTTCCACCGCCAGACATTAAGATAAAACCAAGTGCAATAACTGCCAGGCCAATAAACATAAAAGTATAATTCCTCTTCCCAAAGACAAAGTTCAGGTCTTGTTTATGAAATGGTTTTTTGTTTGTGTTCATTCTAAATGTTTTAATTATCTAAACTTGGCCACGAATGCACTAATATTTTATAAGATGATTCGCTGATGCATTAATTTATCTGCTTCAAAATTAGCTAAAATCGCCAACTTATTTCCAGAGATCTTCAAATAGTTTAAGCATTGCGCTGTATGTCTATCATTTAAATTGGTTGTTGATTTTATTTCCAAAATTATTTTATCAAAGACAACAAAATCAGCGAAGTAGTGATGTGGGAGAAAAATGTCTTTGTACCCTATCTTATATTGTTTTTCTCGTTCAAAAGGAATGCTTCTCAATTTCAATTCATGCTGAATTGCATCAGAATAAACAGCTTCTAAAAAACCTCCGCCTAATTCATTATGTACATCAAATAAAACTCCTAACAACTGGTAGCTTTCATCTTTATAAAGAATATCTCCCATCTAGCATTTTTTAGTTGATGGTTATTGTAATCAGAATAAAATATTCGTGAATTCGTGGCAGCTATAAGGATTAATAATACAACTCGTCGGTTTTAAGATTCAGGAACCTGGATGTAGCAAAAAATGTACTTAACCACGAGATAAGCAGACTCATTAAAAAGATCCCAACAAACAATGCCACCAATATTTTCTTATCACTCAAAAGTTCCAGTTCCGGAAAACTATTGTTTAAATAATATAGTACTCCCGTCATACCAATTAAAGCCAAAACGGCTCCGATTATTCCTAGTTTAAGGCTTTGCCAGATAAAAGGCCTACGTATAAAACTCTTTGTGGCACCTACCATTTGCATGGTTTTAATTATAAATCTCTTGGAGTAAACCGCTAATCTTATGGAGCTGTTTATTAATAGGACAGCTATAAAAGTGAAGATGCCGCTAATTACCAAGATCCAGAAACTTATCTTTTTTACATTGTCATTTAAAAGTGAGATTAAGGGTTTATCATATACCACTTCATCTACATAATTCTTTGAAGTCAAATCTTTTGCAATTTTATCTATCTGATCTGAAGACACATAATCTGCCTTCATATGGATATCTATAGAATTCTGTAAAGGATTATAGCCTAAAAACTCCATGAAATCTTCCCCAATTTCCTTACTGTGCTCTTCTGCAGCCTCTTCTTTGGAAACAAAAACACTTGTTTTAGTGTATTCTGCCAAGGCTAAACTTTTCTTTAACTGCTCTATTTCCACATCTTTTGCGGTATCTTTTAAATACACCGTTAATGCAATTTGTTCCTTAAAGTGGTCTGCTACTTTTTTGGTGTTAAGCACCAAGAGGCCTAATATACCCAACAAAAACAGGACTAGAGAAATACTTATAACTACAGAAAAATAAGACGAGATCAATCGACGTTTTTGATACCTTTCAAAAGATGTACTCATAAAGTAATTATAGATTTTGGTGTAAAAATAAGAAAGTTAAGCGTTCACTTTCTTTAAAACGTTTAAAGTTTCAGATTTATTCTTATAAGGTTAATTTAGTTGAAAATTTGAAATATGAGAATATTGATATATGGAGCAGGTGGCATTGGCGGGTATTTTGGAGGAAGATTAGCTCAGGCTGGGAATTCGGTTAGTATAATAGCCCGTGGAAACCATCTTAAAGCTATTAAAAAGGATGGTTTAATAGTAGAAAGCATCAATGGAGATTTTAAAGTTATTCCACGCTTAATCACAGATAAGTTAGCCGAAGTTGAAGAGCCTGAATTGATAATTTTAGGAGTGAAATCCTGGCAAATTCAGGATGTTGCGAAAGAATTGAAATTGGTTATTCATAAAAATACGATGGTGCTACCACTTCAAAACGGGGCTAGCAATGTAGAAAACTTGAATGAGGTTTTACCTAAGGAAAATATTATTGGCGGCCTTTGCCATATCGTAAGCTTTGTTTCTGCTCCGGGCAAAATTAAACATGTAGGTTTTGAGCCTAGGGTCACTTTCGGGGAGTTAGATAATTCTAAATCTTCCAGAATTCAGGAGCTAGAAAAAGTGTTTACCAAGGCCGGAATTACTAATATAGTTCCAGAAGATATAAACCTCGAGATCTGGAAAAAGTTTTTGTTTATAACAACCATAAGCGCTTTAGGTGGACTTACCCGAGTAAGTCTTGGAGAAATGAGAGAAAGTATATATTTGATGGATCTTATGAGGAAGACTGCAGAAGAGATTAAAAATGTGGCTAACGGTAAAGGAATTGCCTTAAATGACGAACACATTAATGCTGTTTTTGGTGTGATAAATAGTCTTGATCCAGAAACCACTGCTTCTACCCAAAGAGATATAATGGAAGGAAAACCATCTGAATTGGAAAATTTTAATGGATATATCGTTCAGGAGGGAAAACGCCTTGGGATCTCTACTCCTGTAAATCAATTTATTTATGAATGTCTATTGCCTATGGAAAAGCAAGCCAGAATGCATCTAGAAACTAAAAAATAGAGCGGGTAAAGAAGTTTAAAATTGTAAATTTGCGCGCATTACAATTAAGAATTACTGCGTAATCTGAAATAATATAGAATGAGTTACCATTTTAATGAGATTGAGGCCAAGTGGCAAAAATATTGGGCAGAGAACCAAACTTTTAAAGCAAAAAACAATAGCGATAAACCAAAATTCTATGTGCTGGATATGTTTCCTTATCCATCTGGTGCAGGGTTGCATGTGGGACATCCGTTAGGTTATATCGCCAGTGATATTTATGCCAGGTTTAAACGCCATAAAGGTTTCAATGTTCTTCATCCTCAGGGTTACGATAGTTTTGGATTACCGGCAGAGCAGTATGCTATTCAAACCGGGCAACACCCGGCAATTACAACAGGAGACAATATAAAAAGATACAGAGAGCAACTGGATCAAATAGGATTCTCCTTCGATTGGAGCAGGGAAGTGAGAACCAGTGACCCCGAATATTATAAATGGACGCAATGGAT
>JAGXIJ010000134.1 GCA_024635675.1 Gillisia sp. | reverse complement strand
CAGATGTGTATAAGAGACAGGTCTGTAAGTTTATTAATAAATAAACTAGTAGCCTTTACCTCATGGTTTTCGTTAAATTGGTAAGAGGCATTCAATAAACCTGTAGTATTCACACTTTTTGCAAAGGTTTCAGCATCTGTAATAGAATCGTTTATAAAGTTGGCTCTAAATTCTCTAAACACCCCTTGTCTGTGTTCAAATGAAATATCTTGCGATCCTGTAAAAAGCACTTTAAAATGCTCTCCAAATTTTTTACCTGCAGTAATCGAATATTCGGTATTCAAGGGAAGATCTGCGGGTTGTGGGTTCCATGATTGCTGCGTAAGCGCAGCCCTGGTCCCAAGATTACGGGAATAAAAACCAAAATCAACATTGTCGTAATTAGGCGATAATTTAAAGTCACTGCCTTTTCCAATTGCATTGGTATTGAAACCAACTTTTACACCTGTACTTAGTTCCTGGATCCCTACCAGCTCTCTGCTACTTATGTCTATGGTCCCAGATGCCTCATCGGCTGAATTCTGTGCGGCATAGGTTTTACTTACACTTACACTTTGAAGAATATTGGTAGAGAACAATTGAAGATCTATATTTTTACGCTCTACATCATCAGATGGTATTGGCAATCCATTCATTGTGGTATTTAAATATCTATCGCCCAGCCCACGCACAAAAATAGCCCCAGAGGCTTCACTGCTGGTAACTCCAGATATTTTTGTGGTAGCAGTAGCAGCATCGGAAACCCCCATTTTGGCTAATTCTTGAGCTCCGATGCTTTCCTTAATCTCTATTGCTTTTTTCTGTTCTATTAAAAGAGCTACTTGAGAGTCTCTTCTGGAAACCGTTTTTATTATAACTTCATCTAAAGAAGCTGCACTAGAACACAGTGCGGTATTTATTTCGGTAACCTTTCCTGCAACAACTGTAACGTTTGGCACTTCTAAGGTTTCGTAACCTATAAAACTAAAAATCACAGTATAGATTCCCGGGTTTAAATTTTCAATTGCATAAAGGCCATCAATATCTGTAGTGGTTCCTAAATTGGATTCTTTAATAATAACGTTGGCAAAAGGGAGCGTTTCCCCACTAATTTCCTTGTCCATCAATTTACCGGCAATGGTGCCTTTTGTGGTTTCTTGAGCTTGGAGAAAGCTGGTAATTAGTAATGTAATAAGTAATAAAAAGTTCTTCATTATGTTAGTTTATATCGACAGTACAAATTAACAGAGAGCTTGCAAGAACAAGCTTAACTAAACATTACCATTGAGTTAATGACAGGCCTTTTAATGTTATCTTATTGTTTAGAAAGAATGTTTTAAGAACTGACGTTTTTAGCTGTTTAAGATTGAAAAGCGCCTTAGGTATTGGGCTTTTGAAGATTTATGCTGAAATCGCATTGTTAAGTAAATGTTACCAACCACACTTTGAGTAAAACTATGCGAGATTAATTTTATCTTTACCTGTATAATTTGAATGAATAGTTTCGATTCTTATGAAGAAAAAAAATATAACAATATTATTGGTAGATGATGAGCCGGATATTTTGGAGATCGTTGGTTATAATCTTACTGCGGAAGGGTATACTGTAATTACTGCTGAAAATGGTGTAGAAGCCGTAAAAATAGCCAAGAAAAAAAAACCGCAACTTATCATCTTAGATGTTATGATGCCAGAGATGGACGGAATTGAAGCTTGTGAGCAAATTAGAAAAATTCCGGAATTATCGGAAACCATGATCACTTTTTTAACTGCTCGCGGAGAAGACTATTCCCAAATGGCTGGTTTTGATTCTGGTGCCGATGATTATATTACTAAGCCCATAAAGCCAAAGGTTTTAGTGAGCAAGGTGAACGCTTTGCTTAGAAGATTCAAGGAAAATGAACACTCTGAAAATATTGTAACAATCGGAAATCTTATTATTAATAGAGATGAATATAAGATCATTAATAATGATGAAGAGATTATATTGCCAAGAAAGGAATTTGAATTACTTTCCCTACTTGCATCTAAACCCGGAAAGGTATTTAAAAGAGAAGAGATCTTGGATAATGTTTGGGGTAACGAGGTGATTGTAGGCAGCAGAACAATAGATGTACATATAAGAAAGCTTCGAGAGAAAATTGGAGACGAAAGTTTTAAAACAGTTAAAGGAGTCGGTTATAAATTTGTTATTTAATGGCTAAAAGTTTTAAGCGTTCATATAAATTTTCTTTAAAGACCTCATTATATGTTTCCATTATCCTAACCTTGGTAGTGAGTATTTTCACCTTGGTAACTTCAGGATTTCTAATATGGCCTATTCTTGGTTTTTTAATTGTTAGCTATTTAATCTCTTTTATTATTATCCAATTTAGGGTAGAACACTTCATTTATAAACGAATTAAGATTATATACGATAATGTTTCGCTGCTAGATGCGAGCACTTTAGATCCTAGCCAGATCACCACAGATATGGCAACTCTTACTAAAGAAGTTGAAAAATTTGCTGAAGGCAAAAAGTTGGAGATCGAAACCTTAAAAATTCGCGAGAATTACCGAAAGGAGTTTATGGGGAATGTGTCTCACGAACTTAAAACCCCATTATTCACCGTGCAGGGATATATCTTGACCTTGTTGGATGGCGCCATGAAGGATAAATCTGTGCGAAAAAAATACTTACTGAGAGCAAGTAAAGGGGTAGAGCGGCTTGTTTATATTGTTAAGGATCTGGATATGATCACGAAGTTGGAAACCGGCGATCTTCATTTAAATATGGAGAATTTCAACATTGTAGAATTAATTCAAAATGTATTCGATCTACTGGAGATGAAAGCAGCAAAAATGAACATCTCTCTTGTTTTCGATTTGCCTTACACGGATCCAATTATGGTATATGCCGATATGGATAGAATGCAACAGGTGATCTCTAATTTGGTGGTAAACTCTGTTAAATACGGAAAAAAGGACGGAACTACGGAAGTGAGCATCGAAAACCTCATAAAGAACAAAGTTATAATTAGGATCTCAGATAACGGGGAGGGAATAGATAAAGAGCATATTCCGCGTTTGTTCGAGCGCTTTTTTAGAGTAGATAAAAGTGGTTCCAGAAAAGAAGGAGGTTCAGGATTGGGTCTTGCAATTGTGAAACACATTCTGGAAGCCCATAACGAAAAGATCTACGTGGAAAGTGTGTATGGGGTAGGCAGTGAGTTTTCATTCACTCTGGAAAAGGGTAAAAGCATCGTTAAGTCCGGTAGAAAGAAGATCAAATCTTAAGTCTTCTACATCTTCTAATTTCTCTAATTCCTTAAGCGAAAACATATTTTGATCACAGCTGGCAGCTTGTCCATTATCGGAAAGCCGTTTTGCTAAATATTCTTGTTCCGGTTGTCCCGGGGTTGGAATTAAAAAGGCCTTTTTTCCTAAAAAGGCAAGATCCATAATACTGGTATACCCAGATCTACAAATTATAGCCTCACTACTATTTAGTGCCTCTTCTAACTCATTCCCAAGTAAATAATTAAAGATGGTGAGGTTGCCAATAGTTTCACTTTCTGATTCTATTTCTACGACCCCTCTAATAAATAAAATGGGAGACGAATAATTTTCAAATTCCTTGAGCAGTAAGCTTTCTAAAATCCCTCGCTGAGGTTCTGGCCCGGATAGTACAATTGTGTATTTGTATTTTATAGGAAGTTGCTTTTTTGAAAATCTGCTTAACGCACCTATATATTTTACTGAAAATGTTGGGTTGTCTAAATGCCCCATTTCACCACTTAAATTTGGAGAATTCTCAAAGTCCGGAACCCAGCATTCATCGAATTTTGAAATTAGTTTTTGCTGAAGTTTACTGCTGATAAAAGTAGAGAATCCTGAAAATACCTTTAATTGATGGGTTATAAATATGGAAGGAATTTTAGAGCTTCTTACGCCCCATCTATTGTCAGAAATAATACCGGAGATATTATGAGCATGTATTAATTCCTTGGTTGCCTTTTTCTCTTCCTTAATATTTGTGACTATTTTGGAAGCTTGAAGCAGCAGTTTGAATTTGAAGAAAAACTTCTTTTTTGAATATTCGATATTATAAGCAGGTAATAGATGATGTTCTAAATGCGGAAATTCCTTTTGAAGTAATTTTAATGCAGCTCCATCGGAGGCTATTACAGGCTCGAAATTTTGACGAATTAGTTCGTTGATTATTGGGATGCATCTAGTGGCATGACCCAAACCCCAATTTAAAGGAGCAACTAAAATTCGTTTTTTATGCATCATCAAATATAACTACTCATTATTGAAATACTGAGTGATGTTGAAAATGTAAGAAATAAGAAAACGTCGCATAATCTAATAATGCCATTCTAAGCTATTTTAGCTAATTTTGCGGAAATATCAAGTACAGGTGGGGAGCAAAAATAAACTCAAGAGATTTAGGGAAAATGAAAGTTTTGATAATGTAGTTCAGCCTTCCCGGGAAGAGATTGTAGATGGTGTACATCCTCTCAAGGGAAACTGGAACCGCGACTTCTTCAAGAATAATAATCCAATAGTATTGGAATTAGGATGTGGAAAAGGGGAATACAGTGTTGCTATGGCACAGGCTAATCCTGACAAGAATTTTATAGGAGTAGATATTAAGGGCGCACGATTCTGGAGAGGCGCAAAGACCGCTATAGAGGAAGACATGAATAATGTTGGGTTTATCCGAACTCAAATAGAACTTATTGATCTGTTATTTGCCGAAAATGAGGTAGATGAGATCTGGATCACTTTTCCGGATCCACAAATAAAATACAAGCGCACAAAACATAGATTAACAAATTCAGAATTCCTTAAAAAATATAAACATATTTTAAAACAGGATGGGTTGGTAAATTTAAAAACCGATAGTGAATTCATGCATGGATATACCTTAGGGCTTATTCATGGAGAGGGACATGAGATTCTTCATTCCAATCACGATGTTTATAAAAATGTATATTCCCCAAAAGAGGTTATTGGTATTCAAACATTCTATGAAAAACAGTATCTTGAGCAAGGAAAGCCAATTACTTATATTCAATTTAAGATAAAATAGCAATTTGGAGGAAACAAAAATTTTCCTGATCACTTATTTTGCAGCTCTGTTAGGAGTTGTGCCCCCTGGATTAGTTAACATGACAGTTGCCAAAACTTGTGTAGAGTATGGCAAAAAGAATGGAATTTACGTTGCCTTAGGTGCTTCCATAATTGTATTTTTTCAGGCATTGGTCGCCATTCTTTTGGCAAAGTATATTTTCGATAATCCTTTTGTTCGTAATATTCTTCTTAGGACTGGGTTGGTGATTTTTATTTTCTTAATGATCTATTTTTATGTTAAGGCAAGAAGTGATTCCCATTTAAAAACACATTCTAAAAAGGCCAATTCAAATAGTATTTTTAAAGGAATGCTAGTGGCAGTGCTTAACGTTTTTCCAATTCCATTTTTTGTAGCCATTGCCGCTGCATTAAATGTAGGCGGAGCGGTTAATTATCACTGGTCCATTATGTTGGTTTTTGTTCTGGCTGCCTCCTTGGGAACCTTCACAACCTTATATTTTTACGTTTTTTCGTTCTGGAAAATTGAAGATAAAACTATCAACATCACTAAGTATTCCAATTATTTTATGGCGGCTTTAATGATGGTACTTGTAATTATAACACTAATAAGGATCTTCTATTTCTAAAATGGCTGCAGAACCTAACTTTTTCGAACGTGTTTATGAAGTTGTAAAACAAATTCCATCTGGAAGAGTTACATCTTATGGTGCTGTGGCCAGGTATCTAGGTTCTGCTCAAAGTTCCAGAATGGTGGGCTGGGCCATGAATAGTTCTCATAATAGGGAAGATATTCCTGCCCAACGTGTGGTAAATAGACTGGGGATGCTCACTGGAAAGCACCATTTTGGAGGGACTAGCGCTATGCAACAGCTTTTAGAAAGTGAAGGGGTTAAAATTAAGGAAAACCAGATTTTGGATTTTAAAACTATTTTTTGGGATCCAAATTTAGAGCTGAAGAAACCATCAGAATAAAGAGGGCTCCGGTATATAATTTTAGCTTATTCCAACATCAATCAATTATAGGTGAATACTTCGTATTCTTAAGGAAACAATCTATATTTGCATTTTAGAATCAATCTACATAAGAGATTGAAAATGAAATAAATTCCAATGAAATTGAATAGAACAGATATACTAGCAGCCCTTGAAACCATTTCCGTTTCGGGAGAAGGAAAAAACATGGTAGAAAGCGGTGCTGTAAAAAATGTAATGACCTTTGGTGATGAGGTTGTGGTAGATTTAGTGCTTTCCACACCTGCCATGCACATTAAAAAGAGGGCAGAAGCAGATGTAATAAAGGTAATTCAGGAAAAGATCTTCGCTAAAGCAGTCGTTAAGGTTAATATCAAAGTAGAAGCACCGGAAAAAACTACTGTTAAAGGGAAAGCTATTCCGGGTATAAAAAATATTATAGCAGTTGCCTCAGGAAAGGGTGGAGTTGGTAAATCTACTGTAACTGCAAACCTAGCCGTTTCTTTGGCAAAAATGGGTTTTAAAGTTGGCTTGCTAGATGCCGATATTTACGGTCCTTCTATGCCCATTATGTTAGATGTTGAAGCGGAAAGACCTTTATCTGTTAATGTAGATGGGAAGTCTAAAATGAAACCTGTAGAAAATTATGGTGTTAAGCTTTTATCTATAGGATTCTTTACAAAACCAGATCAAGCAGTAGTTTGGAGAGGACCAATGGCGGCAAAGGCCTTGAATCAGATGATCTTTGATGCAGATTGGGGAGAATTAGATTTTATGCTAATAGATCTTCCTCCAGGTACTGGAGATATTCATTTATCTATCATGCAATCCTTGCCTATAACAGGAGCGGTTATAGTAAGCACACCACAAAATGTTGCCCTTGCAGATGCAAGAAAAGGGGTGGCAATGTTTCAACAAGAGAGTATCAATGTTCCTGTATTGGGAATTATAGAGAATATGGCATATTTCACTCCGGAAGAATTACCGGAGAATAAGTATTATATTTTCGGAAAAGAAGGAGCCAGAAATCTGGCAAAAGATCTGGATGTTCCATTTTTAGGTGAAATTCCATTAGTACAAAGCATTCGTGAAGCTGGAGACTATGGAAGACCTGCTGCTTTACAGACAGCTACATCATTAGAAAGTTCTTTTGAAGAATTAACCAGAAATGTAGTTCAGGAAACTGTAAACAGAAACACAAGTCTGCCTCCAACTGAAGCAATTCAAATAACTACAATGGCAGGATGTAGTGCAGTTAAAAAAAATAAATGACAACTGAAGAAATTAGAGTTAACGTAGAAAAAGCGCTGCAGGAAATTAGACCTTTCTTGCAAAGTGATGGAGGAGATATCTCTTTGGTGTCTATTGAGGATGATCGTTTGGTAAAGGTTCAGCTTGAAGGAGCTTGTGTTGGTTGCCACGTTAATCAGATGACATTAAAAACTGGTGTGGAAATGACCATAAAAAAATATGCGCCACAAATAGAAGAAGTGGTAAATATTGAAAGGTAAAGGGAGTTATACCTACTTATCTTTTATTGCAAATTAAAAAAAAATGATTAAAACAGATATTTTAATAATCGGTGCCGGACCCACAGGTTTGTTTACCGTGTTCGAAGCGGGATTGCTAAAACTTAAATGTCATTTAATAGATGCATTACCTATTCCGGGGGGACAGTGTGCTGAGATCTATCCAAAAAAGCCCATTTACGATATTCCAGGATTCCCGGAAGTACTGGCTGGAGATCTGGTAACTAACCTTTTGGAACAAATAAAACCATTTAGTCCTGGATTCACTCTTGGAGATCGGGCAGAAACTCTAGATAAACTAGAAGATGGAACATTTTTGGTGACTTCCTCGAGGGGAGTTAAGCATAATGCGCCAGTGGTTGTAATTGCTGGAGGATTGGGGAGTTTCGAACCAAGAAAACCACCTATTGCTTCTATAAGTGATTTTGAAGATAAAGGAGTTTCTTACATTATTAGGAACCCGGAAGTGTATAGAGATAAAAGGGTGGTAATTTCTGGTGGAGGAGATTCCGCTTTAGATTGGGCTATATTCCTATCTAATATTGCTAAGGAGGTCTCTTTGGTTCATAGAAGAAAGGACTTTAGAGGAGCTCTAGATTCGGTTGATAAGGTAGAAGAACTATCCAAATTAGGAAAGATCAAGTTGATTACCGATGCTGAAGTAGTAGACCTTAAAGGTGCTAATGAATTGGAAGCTGTTGTTATTCGTCGTAAAGGGAATGCTTCAGAAGAGGAAGTAAAACCAACAGATTATTTTATTCCGTTATTCGGCCTATCCCCAAAACTAGGGCCAATTGGTGATTGGGGATTAGAGATAGAAAAGAATGCCATAAAAGTAGATAATACTTACGATTACCAAACAAATATCCCCGGAGTGTACGCTATTGGGGATGTAAATACCTATCCCGGAAAATTAAAGTTGATCCTTTGTGGTTTTCATGAGGCTGCTATTATGTGCCAGAGTGCTTACCATCGCATAAATCCTGATAAAAAGTATGTGATGAAATATACTACCGTAAGTGGGATCAGCGGATTTGATGGATCTAAAAAAGAGGCAAAACGCGAAGTTGTTAAAAGTATAAATTAAGGTTTACAGTTTTTCTGATATATGTGTGATATTAAAATTACAATAATAGATAGAGAGGGTGAAGCTCACAATGTAGAAGCACCCACAGATATGAACATGAACTTGATGGAGATAGTGCGTATGCATGAATTGGCTCCGGAAGGCACAATTGGTATCTGTGGTGGAATGGCTATGTGTGCGTCCTGCCAGTGTTATGTTTTAAGTCATGAACATTTACTCCCGGAAAAGAGCTACGAAGAAGAAGATATGCTGGATCAGGCATTTTTCGTAGAAGACAATAGCCGATTAGGCTGTCAAATTCCAATAACAATAGAGTTGGAAGGACTGGAAGTTAAACTTGCGCCGGAATCAACATAATCTCTTAATAATACTACACTAAAGTATAAAGTCTAATTTTATTATATCTTGCAGGTAATGGATATAATAAAGGAAATGAGAGTAATTTTATTAAGTGTACTATTAAGTACATTCTTTACTCTACAAGGACAAGAAATTGCACCTTACTTCACAAATTATTTAAAAACCGAATATAAAGGAGAAAACACCAATTGGGATATTACTCAAAATCGCAATGGTATCATATATGTTGCCAATAATAAGAACCTTCTGGCTTTTAATGGTGATTATTGGACTAAGCAATCATTACCTTCAAAGGGAATTATCCGTTCGGTAAACGTAATTAATGACACTTTATATTCCGGTTCCTATCATCAATTTGGTTATTGGCTTAAAAATGCAAATAACGAATTAGAATATACATCTATAAGTGATTCCCTAGATCCAAAATTGTTTAATAACGATGAGATTTGGAAAATAATCCCATTAGCCCACGAAATTTTATTTCAATCTTTCAATAAAATTTATACTTATAATACCCGAAATAAGACAATTAAGACGCTTCCTTTCGGAAATATTTCAGCGGTTTATTCATTTTTAATCCATGACAGTTTATATATAGGCACCAAAAATAATGGCATTTTCAAGGTTGAAAATAACAAAATTGTGCCTTTGGATTGGAGTGCACCTTTGAAGAATTATACGATACAAAGTATTATAGATTATGATGATGGGCTATTGATAGCAACCCAATTAAATGGCCTTTTTCATTATAAAAATTCAATTTTAGAAAAATGGTCTTTTTCTTCAACCGATAATCCAGAATACCCCGAGATCAATAATTTAATGGTTGTTAATGACCTTGTATGTGTAGGGACAATTAATAATGGGTTAATGGTTTATAACTCTAGTGGGTCGCTTAAATATGTTTATAACAAGAAAAATGGCTTAGCAAATAATACGGTTCTGAGGCAATTTATAGATGATAAAAGTAATTTATGGCTTGCCCTGGATAATGGTTTAACCAAAGTGTTCCTGAATCAAGATATTCAAGCTTATAATGATAAATCCGGT
>JAGXIJ010000133.1 GCA_024635675.1 Gillisia sp. | reverse complement strand
ATACGATGCTATGGTTATGGTAGATGAATGTCATGCCACTGGATTTATTGGGAAAACAGGGATTGGAACTATGGAAGAAAAAGGAGTTTTAGGTAGAATAGATATTATTACCGGGACTTTTGGAAAAGCTCTAGGTGGAGCAATGGGAGGTTATACTACAGGTAAAAAAGAGATCATAGACCTTTTAAGACAACGTTCCAGACCTTACTTATTTTCGAATTCCTTGGCGCCTTCTATAGTTGGTGCCTCTATAAAAGTATTCGATATGCTTAAAAACGATACTAGTTTAAGGGACAAATTAGAGGATAATACGAAGTATTTCAAGGAAAAAATGAAGGCGGCAGGATTTGATATTATAGATGGGGATTCTGCAATTGTACCGGTAATGTTATACGACGCAAAATTATCTCAGGATATGGCAGATAGATTATTGGAAGAAGGGATTTACGTGATTGGTTTCTTTTTTCCTGTGGTTCCAAAGGACAAAGCAAGAATAAGAGTTCAGCTATCTGCGGCACATGAGAGAGAACATTTGGACAAAGCAGTTGCTGCATTCACGAAAATCGGAAAGGAACTAAAAGTGATTTAAGCAAGAAATACATGCGTATTTAATTGTTAAAAATTTTAATTTACGATAATAATTTAAGGCATATTTTGTTAATATTCTTGTCAAAAAATGGGCCCTATTTACATGGTTTTTCTGATTAATATTGAGTAAATCCCTTTAAATACAGTGTATATAGCACTCAATTAAGAAAACTTTATTATTTTTGTCTTTGTTAATATCGAATTAGCACATACTTTTGCTTCAATTAACACTTAAAACTAAATCAACAAATATGAAACATCTTAGCAGATTTTTATTAGCTACATTATTTGTTTTGGGCTTCTCTTCAATGCAAGCACAAGACGAAAACAACCCATGGGCCATTGGTATTGGCGTAAACGCGGTTAACTATTATGGTACTGGTGACGACACCCCAGGAATGGTTGGAAACGGCGTAGCCGGAGGATCATTTGGAGATAAATTTTTTGATACTGAAGAATGGAACATTCTTCCTTCTGTTTCTAGAATATCTGTTGCACGTTATATCGGTGGCGGATTCGTATTTGAAGCTGCCGGTTCTGTAAACCAAATAGATGCTTTTGGAGATCAGAGTGCAAATGATTTGTCTTACTATGCTGTAGATGGTATGGTTAACTATAGCCTAAGAGCTCTTTTAAACGACGGATGGTTTGATCCTCAAGTTGGAGTTGGTGGTGGTTACAACTGGTTAGATTCTGAAGGTAACGGTACAGCAAACGGGAAATTAGGTTTTGATTTCTGGTTTAATGATAACATCGCTTTAAACGTTCAATCTACTTACAAACATGCTTTCAAAGATGAGGCAGATTCACATTTCCAACATGCAGCTGGTATTAAAGTAATCTTCGGAGGAAAAGATACTGATGGTGATGGAATTTATGACAAAGATGATGAATGTCCTGAGACTGCTGGTTTAGCAGAATTCAACGGATGTCCTGATACTGACGGTGACGGAATCGAAGATAGAAAAGACGCTTGTCCTAACGAAGCTGGTTTAGCTGAGTTTGATGGATGTCCTGATACTGACGGTGACGGAATCGCTGATCCTAAAGATGAATGTCCTACTGTTGCTGGAATTGCTGCAATGAATGGATGTCCTGATGCTGATGGTGATGGTATAAAAGATAGTGAAGACGAATGTCCTAACGAAGCTGGTCCTAAAGAAAACAAAGGTTGTCCTTTCAAAGATAAGGATGGCGACGGTGTTTTAGACAAAGATGATGAATGTCCAGAAGTTGCAGGAACTGTAGCTAACAACGGATGTCCTGAACCAACTGCTGAAGCGATCAAAGAATTGAATGAATATTCTAAAACTGTATTGTTCGATACTGCTAAAGCAACTATTCGTCCAGAATCTAAAGAATCTTTAGAAGCTATTCACGATATCATGCATGAGTACGCTAATACAGTATTCCATATTGAAGGTCACACAGATTCTCAAGGTAGCGATGCTTACAACTTGAAATTATCTAAAGAACGTGCTGCTTCAGTAAGAGAATACTTAGTATCTAACGGTATCCCTGCAAACAGATTAACTTCTGAAGGATATGGTGAGTCTAGACCAATTGCAACTAATAAAACTGCAGCTGGAAGACAAGACAACAGACGTGTAAACATCTCTTTGGATAAAGACAAAGAAATGAAAGAAACTAAAAAAGATTCTACAGATAAAATGTAGTAGAAAAAACATTTTAAAGTTTTTTAAAAAACGCCCCGATTCTTCGGGGCGTTTTCTATTTTTAGCCTATGACATCTTTTATCTCCCAAATCCTAAAACAGCTCCTCACCCATGAAAAAGATATTTCTGAATTAATATTTGTACTACCCAGCAAAAGGGCTGGTGCCTATCTAAGAAAAGAACTTGGAAGCTTGGTGAATCAACCTATTTTTTCGCCAGATGTTATTAGTATAGAAGAGTTTTCAGAAAAAGTCTCGGGCTTAAAGACCATAGATTCTGTAAATACGCTCTTCGAATTATATGCTGTTTATAAAGAGATTACTCCCAAAGATCAACTAGAAGATTTTGAAAGTTTCAGTAACTGGGCGCAAACCCTTATCCATGATTTTAATGAAATAGACAGATATTTAATAGATCCAAATAAGATCTTTAATTACCTCTTTGAAATTCAGGATAAGAATCACTGGTCATTAGGTGAAGACCAAACTGAGATCGTTAAGAATTATTTGGTTTTTTGGAAAAAACTGCCGGAATATTACAACCTGCTTCGAGAAAATCTATTAAACAAATCTGAAGGTTATCAGGGTTTAATATATAGGCTGGCTTCAGAGAAAATAGATGATTTTGCTAAACTGAATGCTGATAATTATATCTTCTTAGGATTTAATGCCTTGAATAATGCAGAGCAGCACATTATCCAAAGTATGCTTGAAAATAAAGCGAGAATTTTTTGGGATATAGATGAGGTCTTTTTGAAGGATCCTAATCATGATGCTTCATTATTCATACTGCAATACTTAGAAAATTGGCCTTATTATAAGACTAATAAATTTGAAACTGTTTCCAACATCTATAATACCTATAAGGAAATTGAGATCATTGGAGTTCCTAAAAATATTGGGCAGGTAAAGTTTGTGGCAGAAACACTTTCAGAATTATCTAAAGAAGAGCTGAATTCTACAGCACTCGTTTTAGGAGATGAGTCGCTGTTGTTACCAATGCTAAATTCTATTCCCCCGAATATTGAAGAACTGAATATCACAATGGGATACCCATTGAAATACAGTGTTTTTGCGAGTCTATTTGAAAAATTATTCGAAATATATCAAATTGAAAACAATCAGATATATTACAAAGATATAATTGCTGTATTAAGTTCGCCTTTCATCATTAAGGCAACTAACCAAAGATCTGAGGAGGTAATAAATAAGATTAAAACCGAAAATTTACTCTATCTCAGCAAACATCAAATAGAAAGTTTCTTTTCAGAAGAACATCAGGAATTAATTTCTTCATGCTTCACAGATAATAAACTCAATCCGAAGCAAGTATTAAATAGATTTACTGTTATTATAAAAGTCTTTAAAGACTTGTTAGATAAGGATGAAGATGGTTTGGCGTTGGAATTTTTATATCATTATCATCAAGTAGTTCAAAGACTAAACGAGTTAATTACAGATTTCCCTCATTTCACCTCATTAGTTTCCTTGCTTCAGTATTTCAGGGAGCTTAGTAGTCAGCAATCATTAGATTTTCAAGGAAAACCTTTTCAGGGCTTACAACTTATGGGGATGTTAGAAACAAGAGGCTTGGATTTTGACACGGTTATTTTAACCTCGGTGAATGAAGGAATTTTACCGGCAGGAAAGAGTAATAACTCATTTATTCCTTACGAATTAAAGAAAACCTTCAATTTGCCAACATACAAGGAGAAGGATGCAATTTATACCTATCACTTTTATCACTTGCTCCACCGAGCAAAAAAAATTTACTTGCTACATGATACAGATACAGAAAGCCAGATGGGAAGTGAAAAAAGCAGGTTCCTACTTCAGCTTTTTCATGAACAACAACCGAAACATAAAATTACAAACTCAGTGATTTCACCGGAGGTTCCAGTTGTCGTTAACAAGCTGCAGACTGTCTCGAAAACTCCTGAAATTCTTGAAAAGATAAAAAAATTAGCTAATAGTGGCTTCTCCCCTTCTGCCTTAACTACTTATATTAGAAATCCTTTAGATTTTTATAAAAACTACATTCTAAATATTAAAGATATAGAAGAGGTAGAGGAAACTGTAGCCTATAACACACTTGGAACTGTAGTTCATGATACTCTCGAGACATTTTACCTTCCCATTGTCGGGCAATTCCTAACGATTGAAAATCTTACAGATTTTAAAAAGAGAACTGCACAGGAAGTAAAAGCACAATTTGAAAAAACCTATAGCAAGGCGCCATTAAATAAAGGCAAAAACCTGTTGATATTTGAAGTTGCGAAAAGATATGTTACCAATTTTTTAAATATGGAAATTGAACAGTTAAAAAAAGGTGTCTCAATAGCAATTAAAGAAGTAGAAAGCAACCTTAAAACACTACTTTTAATTCCGCAATTAGATTTTCAGGTAAACATAAAAGGAAAAGTGGATAGGGTTGATCTTGCAAATAACGTTTTACGTATTATAGATTACAAAACAGGGAAAGTTCTTCAAAATCAACTGGAAATTTCAGATTGGGATCTTATTGCATCAGATTATGATAAATATTCCAAACCATTTCAAGTCCTCACTTATGCAGTGATGTTATTGCAGGATTCTAATAATTCATTAGAAGTTGAGGCTGGTGTTATTTCTTTCAAGAATTTAAAAGAAGGTTTTTTAAAGTTCAGCTTAAAAGAAAAGCAAGGTGCTAAAACATTGAAAAACTCGCTTATATCTAAGGAAATCCTAAATGATTTTCAAGAGCAATTGAATTTATTGATATTGGAAATTTGCAACCCGGAAATACCATTTATAGAAAAAGAAATAAAATCGGCATATGGAACTTATTAAGAAACAAAACATTAGAATTACAGGTAAACATGACAAACCAATTCTTACAGATCTGGTTTATTCTGAAGATGTAACCAAGAAACCAATAGTTATATTTTGTCATGGTTATAAAGGCTTTAAGAATTGGGGTGCCTGGGATTTGATGGCAGAAGAATTTGCCAAAAATGGGTGCTTTTTCGTGAAATTTAATTTTTCGCATAATGGAACAACTCCAGAGAATCAAACAGAATTTCTAGATATAGAAGCCTTTGGAGATAATAATTACACTATGGAACTTGAAGATCTACAATCTGTAATAGACTGGTTGTTCTCACCTAAATCTAATTACTCCGATCATTTAGATACAAACAATGTTACCTTAATTGGGCATTCCCGTGGTGGTGGAATAAGTATTATAAAGGCCTCGGAGGATCCTCGAATCAAGAAACTTGTCACATTCTCTTCCGTAAGTGATTTTGCCTCTAGATTCCCTTCAGGGAAAGCCTTGGAGGGCTGGAAACAGAAAGGTGTGAACTATATTGTAAATACAAGAACTAAACAGCAATTACCTCATCACTTTCAATTTTATAAGAATTTTAAGGACAATGAAGACCGGTTAACCATCTCAAGAGCCACAAAAGCCCTCAAGATTCCACATCTTATTGTTCACGGAAGCAATGATGCTTCTGTGTCATTAAGTGAGTCTGGAAAGCTATTTGAATGGAGTCCAAATCCAAAGCTTTTATTGGTTGAGGGGTCAGATCATGTGTACAATGTATCACATCCGTGGGAGAGCAATAAATTACCCTCAGATTTTCAATATGTATTAAAGGGGACGTTGAAATTTATAGTAGCAGAAAGCTCCACCTTAATGAAGGAATAACATTCAGCCTCAGCCTCATAATATATTTTGCTCAATTAAATAATTGATTAACTTTGAAATCGAAATTTGGGGGATTAGCTCAGTTGGCTAGAGCGTTTGGCTGGCAGCCAAAAGGTCATCGGTTCGACTCCGATATTCTCCACAAAACCATCCTGTTTAGGATGGTTTTTTTATTTTAGCCTGAATAATTCCAACCCATGACAATTCGCAAAGCTTCACAAAAAGATCTTACTGATGCTAAAGCCTTAACCGAAGCATGTGCTTTGGCGATGCAGGAAAAAGGCATCTTCCAATGGAATGAACATTATCCCTCCATAGAAAAGCTTTTAAATGATGTTGAAAGAAAGGAACTTTATCTTTTGGTAGATAAAAATTTGCTCCTGGGAATGATCGTTTTAACGGATTTTATGGATACAGAGTATGATCCTATTTCTTGGCTAACCAGATCTGAAAGAAACTTATACATTCATCGTCTTGCTATCCATCCGAATTATTGGGGAAATGGATACGGACAAAAATTGATGGATTTTGCAGAAGAATTTGCCAAAACCTCTGGGTTTTTATCTATTCGATTGGATACTTTTAGTTTAAATAAAAAAAATCAGATTTTCTATGAATCCAGAGACTACAAAAAATTAGGTGATATTTACTTCCCAAAACAAAGTGAAGCGCCGTTTCATTGTTACGAATTGGTCTTATAAAAAGGTACGTGAGCAACTCCATAAGTTTTAAAAATATAAACAGAATTGCAATACCAGCCATCATTGCGGGGATTGCCGAGCCTCTTATCTCTTTAACAGATATCGCTATTATTGGGAACGTAGATACAAACCCGATAGAATCTCTTGCTGCTGCCGGAATTGTAGGTTCCTTCCTATCTGCGATAATCTGGATTGTAGCACAAACTAAAACAGCAATTTTCTCTATTGTTTCTAGGCATTTAGGCTCTAACAGGCTTCATGCAGTAAAGACATTAATTCCTCAGGCAATTGCATTTAATTTTCTATTAAGCCTGATAATCTATGGAGTAACGGCATTTTTTGCAAATACTATTTTTAGCGCTTATAATGCCGAAGGATTAATATTGAATTATGCTGAAGAATATTACCAGATACGAGCTATAGGTTATCCTTTAACCCTGGTAACATTCACGATATTCGGAATTTTTCGAGGGCTCCAAAACACACTTTGGGCAATGAAATGTAGCCTTACCGGGGCTGTAGTAAATGTTGGTTTAGACTATTTGTTGGTCTACGGAGTAGAGGATTATATTCCGGCGATGCATTTAAAAGGAGCAGCCATTGCCAGCTTGGTGGCGCAAGCCGTAATGCTCATCATGGCACTATGGTTCTTCTTTAAAAAGACTCCATTTCATTTAAAATTAAGTTTTAATATTAATCCACAGCTAAAAGGGTTATTGTTAATGGCTGGAAACCTTTTTATAAGAACGGCTGCACTTAATTTCGCGATCTATCTTGCCACTTCATATGCAACGGATTATGGGAAAAATTATATCGCAGCACAAAGTATCTTAATGAATATCTGGTTGTTCTTTGCCTTTTTTATAGATGGTTATGCGAATGCTGGAAATGCAATTGGAGGGAAATTACTAGGAGCTAAAGATTATAAAAGTCTTTGGCAACTCAGTAAAAAAATAAGCAAATATTCTGTGTTCATAGCTCTTATATTAATGGCTATTTGTGCGATTTTCTATAATGAGATCGGATTGATATTTAATAAAGAGGCCAGTGTGCTCGTTCTATTCTCTTCCGTATTTTGGTTGGTGCTATTAATGCAACCTGTAAATGCAATCGCCTTTATGTTCGATGGGATCTTTAAAGGACTTGGGGAAGCTAAATATCTTCGGAATCTATTATTGGTAGCCACATTTCTGGTTTTCACACCTATTCTTCTAATTACCGATTATTTCGGAATGAAATTATATGGTATTTGGATCGCTTTCTTTGCCTGGATGCTTATTAGAAGTAGTGCTTTGGTATTTAAATTCCGGAGTAAATATTTGAAAAAGGATATTTGATCTTTATTCCTCCGTTGTTCACTATTTACGATATGACCAGACTAACTAAGAAAATAGATTACATTGCTATAACAAAGTACACCTGAAAAATTCGAAATATTTGAAAAAACATTTAGCAATATTCTCTTTATTCACACTGCTATTAATATACGGATGTTTTATAGCAAAAAGTCAATATTTTAATCATCCCTACCCAAATATTGATGAATATATTGCTTCCTTCTTCTTACTAATCTATACTATTTTCTTATTGTTTTGGAAAAAGAATCGTAGAAAAAAAGCGATTTATGGAATTAGCTTTATTGTAATTCTAATGATCTCAGTAAACATGTTGAATTATTATAATGAATGGCACCCTTTAAGTTTAAATTCTTCTCAATCATTTAGAGTTAATCATGAGCCTTTTGAATGGCACCAAGCCAAGCCTACAGCATATAATTATGATACGCTGACATTAGACAACTATTATTCTAAATTAGGGAATTGGAAGCGTCTAAGGAGTTTATTAGTAGTGAAAGATGATAAACTTATTATTGAAAAATATTTTCAAGGAACAGATAAATACGACGCATATAATGTTCATTCCGTAACAAAATCCATCACTTCTGCAGTGGTGGGAATTGCAATTGACAAGGGAATCATTCCATCAGAAGAAGAAAAAGTGATGACGTATTTCCCTGAATATCAAAATCAGGTAGATAGTATAAAAAATGAACTTACAATAAAACATCTATTGACAATGAAAGGTGGGTTTGCGCATTGGGATGCTTATTCAACACCAAAAGAATGCTTAGTAGATATTGGAATAAATAATGAACCTGGAACAAATTTCAAATATTTTACTGGTTCTCAAGCTCTATTATCTGCCATTATTACTAAATCTTCTACACAAAGTACTAAAGCGTTTGCCCAAGAGAATTTTTTTGAGCCGATTGGTATTAAGAATAGTTTTTGGAGATTACAAGATGGTTACTACTGCGGAGGCGGAGAATCATATTATACAGCGAGAGACTTATCAAGGATTGGACAAGTATATCTTAACAAAGGTAAGGTTGGATCAAAACAAATAGTTAGTGAAGATTGGATTGAAAAATCGTTTACCAATTATACCGATTCTAGTAATGAATTTAGAACATTAGATGACTATAGTGAAGTTGGTTATGGTTACTGTTGGTGGATTTTAGACTACCAAGGACATAAAATTTATACAGCCAGAGGAAAAGGCGGGCAATATTTAATGATCCTTCCAGAAATTAACGCAGTTGTTGTAATCATTCAGGAATGGAATTTAAAGAAAGAGTTTGATGTTGAGAATAATTTACTTTGTGATTTATTGTCCATTTTATTTAACGATGAAAAGTTTAGCTTAAAACCAATAGATAAATCTTGATTAAGTCTAGTCAAGTAAAATATGATAAAAAAAAACAGTGCACAACAAAGAACTGAGCTAACTTCCAAGTAAATTATCCCATTTTTGGCACAAATTTTTCATCATAGGGAAGTCCGGATTTTGCGATAGCAAATGCTTGTTTTAGTAATTTGTTGCAAACAGCAATTAGTGCCAGCTT
>JAGXIJ010000132.1 GCA_024635675.1 Gillisia sp. | reverse complement strand
ATTCATTTCAGGGTCTCAGTCTACATTGATTCTTAGTGCTTTGAGATTCTGAAACTACCGAAGCATCGGGACAGAATGACGTTATTTATGTTTTTATAATACTTTACGTAAATCCAAAAGTTATTTAAAAAGAATTCAATTCCCAGTTATAATTGTAAAAATCGATCTTCCAGTTTCCGGGAATTGGCGTTTTTCGGTATCTGTTTACAAAATCCAATAAACTTCCACCTTCAATTTCAAAATCTTGTTGATACCATTTCATTATTTCAGAAAGGAGCACTTTATCCTTTTGAACTTTCACAAACTCCGTAGCATTCATTGCTTTAACTGTTTGTTGTTGTAGCTGCTGCTCAAGTTTTTCCGGCCTATAAGCTTCAGCGATTATTGGAGGACACCCCTTAGCGGCACATACCAGAACAAAATGAAATCTAGCCTCATCAGGATAATTTCCAAACAATAACTTCTTCTCAATATCGTCCAGAGTCACTGATTTCTGACCTAAACTATGGGTTTTTATATTGAAAAATCCTTCAATATCCTTTGGGGAATTCACCGAAAACTGTTTAATTATTCCATTTATCACAGCAATATTATAGGCATTTATCCAAAATGCTTTATAAAGGTCCGGGTCTTCAGTAGAGACTTTTACTCGTTTTGCAAGGCTCAACAATTCCTGTAAATTTTTGGGATTCTGCTTTATTTCGGCGTACTTTACCCTACCATTACTAACATATTGCTTAAAAAAGGCATCGGAGGCATCAAAGAATTTTGAGGTTTCCTGAGCACTGGAAATACTGGATATTAAAACTAGCAAAAAAAAGATATATTTCATTTTGTTAAATGTATAAAAGGTTATCAGCAATTTTGCGACCAAGGGAATTAGAATTAAGTCGTGTTCTAAAATAATTAATAACCTGATTGTTACCAATCCTTTAAAAATAAGAAATTATATGGAGCATATTGTCATAATAGGCAATGGGATTTCTGGGATTACCGCCGCCAGACATATTAGAAAACAGTCTGACAAAAGGATTACCGTAATTTCCTCTGAAAGTGATCATTTCTTTTCTCGTACTGCCCTTATGTATGTATATATGGGGCATATGAAATGGGATCATTTAAAACCTTATGAAGATTGGTTCTGGGAGAAGAACAGAATAGAACTTAAAAACGGATACGTTTCCAAAGTTCAGTCTGAAAATAATCAGCTTACCTTTTCTTCCGGGGAAATTATGGGGTACGATAAATTGATCATCGCAACAGGTTCCAACTTCAATAAATTTGGCTGGAAAGGTCAGGATCTTAAAGGGGTCCAAGGGATGGTAACCAAGCAGGATGTAGAATTATTAGAAGAAAACACTATAAATTGTAAAAGAGCAGTTATTGTAGGTGGCGGATTAATAGGCTCGGAGCTTGCCGAAATGCTAAGCACAAGAAAAATTCCTGTGACTTTTTTAGTTCGAGAATCCAGCTTCTGGAATGTTGTACTCCCTCCAGGGGAATCAGAAATTATAAATAATCATATCCGAGAACACCATATAGACTTAAGGCTGAATGCAAATCTCAAAGAAATTCTTTCAGACGAAAATGGACGGGTAAAAGGCGTAATAATTGAAGAAACCGGAGAAGAGATAGAATGCGATCTGGTAGGACTTACAGCCGGTGTATCTCCAAATATTAGTTTTCTAAAAGACTCCGGGATCGAGCTAGGCAGAGGAGTAAAAGTAAATAGATCCCTTCAAACAAATTATGAGAACATCTATGCAATTGGTGACTGCGCCGAGCAACATGATGCCATTGGAGACCGAAGATCCGTGGAAGCGGTATGGTACACCGGAAGAATGATGGGAGAAGTGGTGGCTCAAACAATTTGCGGGAATTCTATGGAATATAAACCCGGTCATTGGTTTAACAGCGCCAAATTCTTCGATATAGAATATCAAACCTATGGATGGGTGTTCCCGGAGCCTCGAGATGGTGAAGCCCATTTTCATTGGCGGCACAAAGATGGCAGAAAATGTATCTCCATAAACTATGAGGAAAAAAGCAGAAAATTTGTGGGCATTAACACTTTCGGAATTAGAATGAGACATGAGACTTTCGATAAATGGCTTACAGAAGACAGATCGGTAGAATTCGTGATAGAAAATTTAAAACAAGCCAATTTTGAACCTGAATTTTATGAAACCTATGAAACCGAGATCCAAGATAAATTTAATACAACCCAACCAGTTGCTAATTAACCCCTAATTAAATTACACGCATTATGGAAAACAACCTGTCCTTAACTGGTGATGTTTCAAGATCTTTAAGTGTTCCTCAAAAATTAGCTGCATTCTTAGGAATGTCTGGTTTGTTTATTCTGATCTTGGCGAGCTTTAACCTCAATTTTCCCAATAAAACTGTCTGGTTATATTCTTCACTTTCGGCCATTACAATTGGAGTAATCTGGTTTGCTCAGGCAACCTATACTCATAAAACAGAAGGTATTAAAAACGACCATATTTGGTTTAAATCACTCACTAATAAAGGCTTATTAGGATGGCTTACCGGGCTAACCTTAACAGGATTTTACATTGTTCTTTATTTTTATCCTGAATTTCTTGGTTTAAATTCGGATGGGGAAAATACTGGAATTATTGCGTTTTTCGATCCATTAAGCAATCTGTTAAGCGGAAATCCTGCCAGCCAATGGTTTGTATACGGGACGCTTTACACCATTGCGATCCTTTCCTTCGGAATAAAATTCATTTGGAAATACCGTCATAATAAATATGAGCGACTAAGAACCTTTTCTGTAATGTTCTTTCAATTAAGCTTTGCTTTTCTTATTCCGGAATTTATGCAACGCCTAAATAGTGAGAATTTCTCGTTGCCCTATTATGATCTTAAAAGCATCTGGCCACTCAACTATTATAATTTCGAACAGTATCGTGTAGATTCCATGATAAATGCTGGAGATATCGGAATTGCCATGTTGATTTTTGGTGTGATCTCAATTTTTGTGATCACCCCAATTCTTACTTATAAATATGGAAAACGATGGTACTGTTCCTGGGTTTGTGGTTGCGGAGGCTTAGCTGAGACTGCCGGCGATTCCTTTAGACATTTAAGTGATAAATCTCAATCTGCCTGGAAGATCGAGCGCTGGGTAGTACACAGTGTTGTAGTTTTTGTAGTTCTCATGACAACCGCAGTTATCTATTCGTATTTAGGAGAAGATGGTAAATACTGGCTAAATAAGACCACATTTCTAATTGGTGTTGCAGTATTATTAACTACCGTTTTCGCTTTGGTAATGATCTTCAAGAGAAATGAATTTCAGAAAGATGCAAAATTTGGAGCCATTGGATACATGGCAATTATTCTTTCACTTATCGGATTTCATTTTTTGAGCGGAGATGGGAAAGTGTTCCTCTTTGACGCTGAAACATTAAGAGCGACCTATGGAGTGTTGATTGGTGCTATTTTTAGCGGAGTTATTGGAACCGGTTTCTATCCTATTTTCGGAAATAGAGTATGGTGTCGTTTTGGTTGTCCTATGGCTGCAATATTAGGGTTTCAGCAACGATTATTTTCAAAATTTAGAATTACCACCAATGGTGGGCAGTGTATTTCCTGCGGGAATTGTTCTACCTATTGTGAGATGGGAATAGATGTTAGAGCCTATGCTCAAAAAGGGGAGAATATCGTGCGTTCCAGTTGTGTTGGCTGCGGAATTTGCGCTGCGGTTTGTCCAAGAGGAGTACTGAAATTAGAGAATGATTCTATGAATGGTAGAATAAACGCCAATGAGATTCTCTTAGGAAACGATGTAGATCTAATGGATCTATTGAATCAGAAATAATATTTTGTAAGTAATCATCTTGGCAATCGAACCTACTTTAATTAAAGATTATAATTCAAAAAAGAATATCCCCACTGAATGTCTGAAAGAATCATAGTTATTATCCCGGCTTTTAATGAAGAAGCATCTATTGGTAAGGTAATTCAGGAAATCCCCGAAATTGTTTCAGAGATTATAGTGGTTAGCAACAATTCTACAGATAGTACTGCGGAAGTGGCAAAAGAGGCCGGAGCTACCGTTTTATTTGAAGCCAGGAAAGGATATGGCTATGCCTGCTTAAAAGGCATGGATTATATTTCTGAAAAATCTGAAAAGCCAACTATTATTGTATTTCTTGATGGAGATTATAGCGATTACCCTGCCGAGTTATCCAATATTGTTGAACCAATTATAAAGGACAACTACGATATGGTAATTGGAAGTCGGGTTAAAAAGTGGCGAGAAAAAGGGTCGATGACCTTCCCTCAAAGATTTGGAAATGGACTTGCAACCTTCCTAATGAAACTGTTTTTTAATGCTAATTTTAGTGATCTTGGACCGTTTCGAGCTATCAAATACGATAAATTACTTCAGCTAAACATGCAGGATAAGACCTATGGCTGGACGGTGGAGATGCAATTAAAAGCCATCAAGCAAAATTTTACGTACATAGAAGTTCCTGTGCATTATAAAAACAGGATTGGTGTCTCAAAGGTTTCAGGAACTTTTAAAGGGGCTATCTTTGCAGGGGTAAAAATATTGACTTGGATTTTTAAATACAGTTTTAAATAATGGATTTCGCGATTATAATAATTTACACATTCGCACTACTGCTTATTTTATTATACAGCCTGTCACAACTTAGTTTGCTCCTAAATTACCTTAGATCTATTAAAAAGGAGGATACCAGCGAACAATATAATTTTTCTAATCCTTCCGAAATTCCAGTAGTTACTATACAGTTGCCACTTTATAATGAAATGTATGTAGTGGAAAGGCTACTAGAGAACATTTCGAAAATAGAGTATCCTAAGGACAAATTAGAAATTCAGGTTTTGGATGATTCTACAGATGAAACCATAGCATCTACAGCCTCCCAAATTCTTGCGCTCAAGAAGGAAGGACTGGATATTAAACATATCATCCGGAAAGACAGAACCGGATTTAAAGCGGGAGCCTTAAAAGAAGGGCTAAAGATTGCGAAAGGAGAATTCATAGCGATCTTCGATTCCGATTTTATGCCGAAATCAGATTGGCTTTTAAAAACAGTTCCCTATTTTAAAGACCCGGCTATTGGAGTGGTACAAACCAGATGGGGACATATCAATAGAAATTATTCCTTACTCACTAAAATTCAAGCTTTTGCCCTCGACTTTCATTTCATTCTGGAACAGGTGGGACGAAATTTCGGAAAGCATTTCATCAACTTTAATGGTACCGCAGGGATTTGGAGAAAAGAGTGTATCATGGATGCGGGGAATTGGAGTGGAGACACCTTAACTGAAGATCTCGATCTAAGTTACCGGGCACAAATGAAGAAATGGAAATTCAAATATTTGGAAAATGTTGAAACTCCGGCAGAATTACCTGTAGTTATTAGCGCAGCCAGATCTCAACAATTTAGATGGAACAAGGGAGCTGCAGAGAATTTTCAGAAGAACTATTCTAAACTGCTTTTTGACAAATCTCTAACAGCAGGAACAAAATTCCACGGATTCTTTCATTTATTGAATTCCAGTATGTTCCTATTAATACTGCTTTTAGCCGTTTTAAGCGTTCCCGTTCTATATATAAAAAATACAAATCCGCAATTCAGCGGCTATTTTAATGTGATTGCGTTTTTTGCCATTAGTACGCTTATCTTTTTTATCTGTTATTGGGTTACTTATGCTAAAATTCACGGAAAAGGCATCGGTAGCTTTTTTAAATTTATTGGGATGTTCTTTACCTTCTTCTCCATCGCCATGGGTTTTTCTGTTCACAATTCGTTGGCTGTACTAGAAGGGCATTTCGGAAAGAAAAGCGAATTCATTCGCACCCCAAAATTCAATATTAATAATCTGAAGGATTCATGGAAAGGAAATAAATACCTGTCTAGTAATTTGTCCTTAAGCACCATTGTAGAAGGATTACTTTGGTTGTATTTTGGATTTGCTATTTATAGTGCCTTTGTCTTAAAAGACTTCGGACTTATTATATTTCATCTAATGCTTTTTGGAGGTTTTGGATATGTTGTTTTTAAATCTCTCCTCTCTAAAGTCTAATTTATTTAAATGGATTCTTTAACTCAAATAGTTCTTGGAGCAGCAGTTGGAGAAGCCGTTTTGGGTAAAAAAGTGGGAAATAAGGCAATTCTTTACGGAGCCATCGCCGGTACCATTCCAGATCTGGATTCTTTTGCTTCCTTATTCACAGATGCACTCACCGCAGTAGAAATACATAGAGGGTTTACCCATTCCATTGTATTTTCTCTACTTTTCGCTCCGATCTTTGGCTGGATTATTTCAAAAATCGAGCATAAGATTGGAATATCCTGGAAAGATTGGTCTTGGCTAATGTTCTGGGGATTGGTAACTCATCCATTACTGGATGCCCATACCACTTGGGGTACCCAACTTTTTTGGCCGCTAGATCTTAGACTCGCCTACAAAAATATCTTTGTAATAGACCCACTTTACACAATTCCCTTTTTGGTATTCTTGATATTGGCTATGCGTTCCAAACAAGGATCTCTAAAAAGAATGAAGTATAATAATTTGGGCCTAATTGTAAGCAGTCTTTATATGTTGTGTACAATAGGTTTGAAAGGAATCACCTATTTAAAATTCAAGAACTCTTTAGATGAACAAAACATTTCTTATCTACAGCTGCAAACAAGACCAAGCCCATTTAACACTATAATGTGGTCTGCAAATGTAGAATTAGAAGATGCATATTTAATTGGGGACTACTCTATCTTCGACACAAAGCCAATAGAATTTACACGTATCCCTAAAAACCATTATTTAGTAGATGATTTTAATGAGGAAATAAATTTAGATCGAATAATTGCTATTTCCGAGGGCTGGTACACGATCTCCAAAAGAGATGACAAACTATACTTTAACGACCTTCGTTTTGGAGCATTCGATGAGGATGCAGAAGATCCTAAATTTGTGTTTAGTTATCTATTAGAGAAAAAGGACGGACATTTGATCGTAGAAGAAGTCCCTAGGAACCCTGAAGATGCAACACGAGTTTTAAAGAATTTAGGGAATCGTATTTTAGGCAATTAGAATTATATTCTATCCCATAAAACAAATTTTCATCATTAGTTGGGTTAGTTTATCTTTAAGTCTTAAAATTTAACTCTTCTATATGCAATCCTCCCGAAAATTAATTGTTCTCTTACTCTTCTGTACCTCCTTTCAACTAAGTTTTAGTCAGGAAAAATCAGAGGAACTTCATGTAATTATTGAAACTGTTCAAGATCATAAGAGCTATGAAGAAAAGGATTTCCCCTTAGGGCTCTATACAGAAGAGCATTATCGCCGGGAGTCACTTTTCGCAGAAGAGCAGATAAAAAAGCTGAATTTACTGGATGCTTCAAAAATGTCTCAATCGGACATGATCTCTTTGAAACTTTTAAAATACAAGCTTCAGGAAACCATAGATACTTTTGAATTCAAATTATACCTAAACCCATTACTTTCTGATGCAGGATTCCATTTGAGTTTACCATATAATGTGACACAATTGGCAGATTATTCTCAGGTAAAAACATACCTCAACAAACTGAATGCGATTCCGGAGTTTGTAGATCAGCATATAATTTTACTTCGGGAAGGATTAAAATTAGGAATTACGCAACCCAGAGTGATTTTTGAAGGCTATGAAAGCACTTATAATGACCAATTAGTTGAAAATTACGAGGACAGCTATTATTATTCCCCTTTTAAAGATTTACCCAGCACGCTCTCAACAAAACAAAAAGATTCGGTGCTAAAGGCTGCCGAAAAGGCTATCAAAAAATCGGTGTTACCTGAATTTGAAAAGATCAAAAAATTCTTCGACGAAGAATATCTTCCTAATACCAGAACAAGTTTAGGAGTTTCGGAAATCCCGAGTGGGCGAGAATTTTATCAGAATAGATTAAATTATTATACCACGCTAAATTTAACTGCAGAAGAGATTCATGAAATTGGAATAGAGGAAGTAGCACGCATTAATACAGAAATGAAGCAGATTATTGAAGAAGTGAATTTCGATGGATCTTTCGAAGAATTCATTTTGTTTTTAAGAACAGACCCTCAATTCTATGCGGCTACTCCTGAAAACTTATTGAAGGAAGCCAGGAACATTTCTAAACAAATCGATGCTCAGTTACCGAGATTCTTCAAAAAATTACCCCGTAAACCTTATGGAGTTACGGCGGTACCCGATGCAATAGCTCCAAAATATACAACAGGAAGATATATATCGCCACAAGAAGACACTCAGCCCGGTTATTATTGGGTAAATACGTACGATCTACCTAGTAGACCCCTTTATGTGCTTCCGTCCCTTACAGCGCATGAGGCTGTGCCCGGGCATCACTTACAAATTTCCTTAAATGGGGAATTAGGCGACAGCATTCCTAAGTTTAGAAGACGTTTCTACCTTTCTGCCTATGGAGAAGGCTGGGGATTATATTCTGAGTTTTTAGCTGAGGAAATGGGGATTTATACTACTCCCTATGAGATGTTCGGAAAACTCACTTATGAGCAATGGCGAGCCTGTAGATTGGTTGTAGATACCGGAATTCATGCATTAGGCTGGGCCAAGGAGGAAGCTGTTGAATTTTTAAGATCTAATACGGCGCTATCCTTACACGAGATAAATACAGAGGTAGACCGATATATCTCCTGGCCGGGACAAGCGGTTTCTTATAAAATTGGCGAATTAAAGATTCGCGAATTACGCAAAAAAGCTGAAGAGGCCTTGGGTGGTAATTTTGATATTCGTGATTTCCACGAGGTGATCCTTTCTCAAGGCACAGTAACCTTAGCTATTATGGAGCAATTGGTGACCGATTATATTGAAAAAAATAAATCCAAAATTTAATAAAAAAAGAGGCTCTATAAAAGAGCCCCTAAATAGCATTCAAATAAAGGTTTTTTTAATGTTTAACTCCTTCTGTAGTTAGCTTCACCACTGTTGTTTCTTCATCAAGCTTTCTAACATCGATGGTAAGCAATTTTTTAAATTTCACTAGTTTGATAGCTTCTTCTACTGTGATTCTTTTTCCTTCCAAAAAGAATTCGGCACCTTCATCTGCCAGTTGTTGCATATGTTCTGATGGTACTGGAGGTGGTGGCGGTGGCATTAATTCAGAATCGCCATCTGTCTCAAACATTTCAATTTCTACTCGTGGAGCTGGTGTTGCAGCATTAGGTGGTGGAGGCGGTGGCACAACACCATGCAGGTCATCACCTGGAATTGGCCTAGGTGGTGCTGGAGCATTTTTTGGAACGATAATTTCAGGAAATTTCTCAGAGCTATCTCGTTGCTCTTTATTCATCCTATCAAAAATAAATACCATTCGTTCTAATTCATTTCGGCTTATTGCTCTCTTATCTTTAGGCAAAGAATTATACTTCTTAGCCAATTCATTATATTCTTTTACCATCTTTTTGGTGGCTATTTCCTGAATTAAGGAATTCTTATAATGTGGTGTTTCTAAATTTTCAGAATTTGCATAAGAAGCGTCTCTTTCAACAACTTCTGTTGTGCTGAAGCTAAAAAGCAACCCTGCTAATAGCGGTAATAACAGGAGTCCTTTACTCCAAATTGTTCTTTTTGAGGTTTGTGTTTTCATAACTGTAAATCGTTTTTTGATTGATGAATAATTAATGGCGTTTGCCAACTTGCTTGATGGAGCATCCGATGAAAATGCCAACAAGGTTCTTTGATATAGAGAGGTTTCTATTCCTTCCTTAATAACCGACTGGTCTGCGAGAAATTCGTGATTTAATTTGATCGCATTTTTAGCCAGATAGATCAACGGATTAAACCAAAATAGTATTTGCAAAAACTCAATTAACAGAATATCTAAACTATGTAATTGTCTGGCATGAGTTTCTTCATGTACGATCACCTCTTGAGGGATCTGTTTATTTAGGTATTTTTCACTGTTGAAGAATAGGTAGTTAAAAAATGTATGCGGCGCAATATTGTCCTTTAAAAGCACATTAATAAATCCTTTGTTTTTAAGCTTCGGATTTTGTTTGATTCGCAATATTAATGCAACCAGATTCTTAGAAAATTTTATGCTGAAAATAAGAACTCCAAGTCCGTATGCTATCCAAAGAATCAAAGACCAATTAATAGCATTAGATGAAACTGCTTCAGAAATCAAAATAGTTCCTTCAGAAACTGGCTTGAGGGAATTTGACATCACTTCAACATAGCTGGTGAAAGTAATTAATGGAATAAGAAATGCTACAAATAAGGATCCTAGCAAATAGAATCTTTTAAAGAAATGCATTGTTTCATTTTCTAAAAGCAACTTATAAAAAAGTAGCAGAACGGCTAAGCAGGCGGCAGAATTTAATAAATACGTTTCCATAATTATTTACTTTTAATTTCTTGATCTATAATTTTTCTTAACTCCTCTAATTCAGTTTTACTTAGATTGGTTTCTTTAGTAAAAAAGGAAGCAAATTGTGAACTGGAATCGTTAAAGAATTTTTTTATGAGTCCGTTTACATGTTTGGAAAAGTAATCCTTCTTCCGTACTAACGGAAAATATTCTCTGGAACGTCCTTGCTGTATATAATCTACAAATTTCTTATCCTGCATCCTTTTTAATAAAGTAGCAACTGTAGTTGTTGCCGGCTTTGGTTCTGGATAGGCTTCAATAAGATCCTTCATCAAAGCTTTTTCCTGTTTCCAGAGGATTTGCATCAGTTGTTCTTCAGAATTTGATAATTGCATTTTATATAGAATTAAATCGTTGCTCTACAAATGTAGAATAATAAATTCATTCTACAAACATAGAATAACTTTTATTTCAACTTAATTTCTTCATTAGAATTCCATTCTGTTTCTTAATAAAGTAATATCAACTGAAAACAGGCGTCATTCTGTCCCGACATTTCGGGGGTTTCAGAATCTCATAACACTAAAAATCAATACTATAAAATGAGACCCTGAAATAAATTCAGGGTGACGAGATATCTATTATAGCAATAAATGGATATATATATTCCATTTCTGTATTTTAAGGAATCGCTTACCTTTACTTCCAAAAATCAGAGCAATGAGTTTAGAACAAGAATTATTTCAACGTAGTGGGTCAAAGTGTGAATTATGTGGAGCAACAGAAGATCCTCAGATCTACGAAGTGCCGGAAAGCCCAACTAAGGACGCCGATAGCGCAATTCTTGCCTGTAATACTTGTAAAGAACAACTTGAAGATCCTGAAAAAATTGAAGCTAATCATTGGAGATGTCTAAATGATAGTATGTGGAGTACTGTTCCTGCAGTTCAGGTTGTAGCTTGGCGTATGCTTAATAAATTGAAGGCTGAAGGCTGGCCACAAGATCTTTTGGACATGATGTATATGGAAGATGATGTGAAGAAATGGGCAAAAGCTACTGAAGTTGCAGATCCGGCAGCAAAAAGTATCGTTCACAGAGATAGTAATGGAGTAATTCTGGAAGCAGGAGACTCTGTAGTACTTATTAAAGATCTTAAGGTAAAAGGAAGCAGTATGGTTGCCAAACAAGGAACCGCAGTGCGCCGAATTACTCTAGATCATGAAAATGCTGAGTTTATTGAAGGCAGAGTAGGCGACCAACAAATTGTTATCATTACTCAGTATGTGAAGAAGCTTTAATTTCTCACTGAAGTAAGGTCACCTTGTCCCGATAGCTATCAGTATTTCGAAGGGAAACTATAAATAACAAAAAGGTCGAATCTTTAATTAGAATCGACCTTTTTGTAATAATGAATTTAGGCTTGTCAAGCTGAGCTTGTCGAAGCTTCTCTATAAATAGAACTCACATTTCGACAGGCTCAATGTGACAGGCTCAGTTTGACATTCGAAATTCAGTACGACAATTACTTCTTCGTCATTTCAGTGAAATGCTTATAGAACAAAGGAATCGTCTTAATTCCTTTTAAATAATTCCAGATCCCAAAATGCTCATTTGGCGAGTGAATAGCATCACTATCCAACCCAAAGCCCATTAATATGGTTTTGCTTTTCAACTGTTTTTCAAAAAGTGCAACTATTGGAATACTACCACCACTACGCTGAGGAATAGGCTCTTTTCCAAACGATTCTTTATATGCATTACTCGCTGCCTGATATTCTACAGTATCTATTGGGGTAACATAAGCCTGCCCACCATGATGAGGTTTCACTTTAATTCTGGTTCCTTTTGGCGCGATACTTTCAAAATGTTTTTTGAATAATTCGGTGATCTCTTCCCAATCCTGATCTGGCACTAATCGCATGCTAATTTTAGCAAAGGCCTTGCCTGCAATTACAGTTTTTGCTCCTTCTCCGGTATAACCTCCCCAAATTCCATTAACGTCTAATGTTGGACGAATAGAGTTGCGTTCGTTGGTAGTATATCCCTTTTCACCATACACATCTTCAATATCTAAAGCTTCTTTATATTTATCTAAAGAAAATGGAGCTTCCGCCATTTTTGCTCTTTCTTCATCACTCAAATCCTCTACCTTATCATAGAATCCAGGAATAGTGATGTGATTGTTTTCATCAGTTAATGAAGCGATCATCTTGGTAATCACATTAATAGGATTAGCTACAGCTCCTCCATACAATCCGCTATGAAGATCTCTGTTAGGACCTGTTAATTCAACTTCCACATAACTTAATCCGCGTAATCCGGTGGTGATAGATGGAGTGTCCTTAGCGATCATTCCGGTATCGGAGATCAAGATCACATCATTAGATAATTTTTCTTTATTGCGTTCTATAAACCAGCCAAGGCTTTCACTTCCAACTTCCTCTTCCCCTTCTATCATGAATTTCACGTTACAAGGCAGGCTTCCGGTTTTGGTCATGTATTCCAAAGCTTTCACGTGCATGTACATCTGTCCTTTATCATCACAAGCACCACGAGCAAAGATGGCTCCTTCAGGGTGAACTTTTGTGTTTTTAATAACAGGCTCAAAGGGTGGGCTATCCCAAAGTTCAACAGGATCTGGCGGTTGCACGTCGTAATGACCGTAAACTAATACCGTTGGTAGATTTTTATCGATTATTTTTTCTCCAAAAACTATTGGATAACCCGGGGTTTCACAAATTTCTACAGAATCACATCCTGCATCTTTCAATGCTTTTTTTACGGCCTCAGCTGTATTCAAAACATCTTTTTTGTAGGCAGGATCGGCACTTACAGAAGGAATTTTCAATAATTCTATCAATTCTGAAATAAAACGATCCTTATTTTTTTCAACATATTCATCTAAATTCTTCATGCTACTTTTTTTGAAATCAGGCAAAGGTAATAAATTGATATTTTCTTGTTGGGATATTTGAATATTGAAACATTTATGTATATTTGCAGCCGCTTATCTAGGTAAGCATTTTTACAACGAGTCCTAAGTGTTGTAAAATGGAAATGCGGGCGTGGTGGAATTGGTAGACACGCCAGACTTAGGATCTGGTGCCGCGAGGTGTGGGAGT
>JAGXIJ010000131.1 GCA_024635675.1 Gillisia sp. | reverse complement strand
TGTCTGCTTCTTAGCTGACGCATTGTTCCTGTTCTATCAAATTTACGTTTGAAACGCTTTAGCGCTCTATCGATATTCTCTCCGTCTTTAACTGGTATAATTAACATAGTATCACCTCCTTTCGTTAGAAATTAAAGCGCAAAGATAATTGATTTCATTAACCTCGCAACCTTTATTTAAATAATTTTATTTCACCTGCGTTTAGATCACTATTCCTAGTGAGAAGCTGGTTTGTATTCCTTTTTATCTATGACCATTTTGGCGATAATTTCTCTCAAAATTTCTGAAGTCCCTCCACCAATAGGTCCTAGCCTACTGTCTCTAAGCAACCTTGCCATTGGGTATTCTTCCATATATCCATAACCTCCTAATAATTGTAAGCAGTCATAGATCACTCTATCTGCCATTTTGGTGGAAAGTAGTTTAGACATACTTGCTTCCTTTACCACATAAATACCATCTATCATTCTCTTTACAATAGAGTAATTAAACTCCTTACACATTTCTACCTCACTTGCCATTTCTGCAACGTTGTGTCTTAACGCCTGGAATTTATCTATTGTTTTTCCAAAAGCCATACGCTCACCCATATAATTGATCGCATAATCTAAGGCAAACTCTGCTCTCGCATGTGCGTTCACACCCATTATCAATCTTTCAAAAGCGAAATGTTGCATTATATAATTGAAGCCTTTGTCTTCATCTCCCATTAAATTAGAAGCAGGGATCTCCACATTATCAAAAGCGAGTTCTGCTGTATCTGAAGCTCTCCAACCTAACTTGTCTAATTTAGTTGCAGATATTCCCGGCGTATCTCTATCCATAAGGAAGATACTCATCCCTTTCCCCCCTTTTTCCGGGCTAGTCTTGGCTGCAACCACTAAATAGTCTGAATAAATTCCGTTGGTTATAAAGGTTTTAGAACCATTAATTACGTATTTATCCCCTTTTTTCACGGCTGTAGTTCTCATTGCAGCAACATCAGATCCTCCAAAAGGCTCTGTAATACATAAACAACCTATTTTCTCTCCGGCAATACTCGGAGCCAAATAATTCTTTTTAATCTCCTCACTACCTTCAACATTTAAATGCGTCATTGCTAAATATGAATGAGCCCACATTGCCGCTGCAAAACCACCAGAATTGATTTTCTGCATTTCTTCAAGAAAAATAACTGTGTAGAACAAATCCAATTCCAATCCTCCGTATTTTTCCGGATATGTTAATCCGAAATATCCCATCTCACCAAATTTTTCCCATATAAATCGCTCAATGGTTCCAGTCTTCTCCCATTTTTCAATGTGAGGAACTACTTCTTTTTTTAAAAATTCTTGAAAACTCGTTCTAAAAGCTTCGTGTTCCTCGGTAAAATACATGCTATTCATAAAGTATAATTCTATAATATTAGGGTTGATATAAAACTAAAGATCAGGTAAAGTCCAGTATTTATTCTTTGGAAATACATCTTAACATATTCATAGGAAAACAAAACAAACAAATTAATTTAATTCTCTCACCTAATTCCGAATTCCTATTCTAAGGTCAAATATAACGCTATTCTATCTATTTTTTCTGAAGGAAAGTCCTTAATTTTTGCCAATTCTTCAAATGTAACTATTCTCTCATGCAGTGTCCTATAATTTATTATCTCTCGTGCCAATTCATAATCCAGATAAGGAACTGAAGCTATTTCTAAAACAGAAGCATAATTAATATTGAAAACAACTACCTCGGGTTTTGTAAGAATAAAGAAATCACTTAGGAGTTCTTTTCTTACTTCAAAATTCAACCCATAAATATCTTTTAATTGAAGTTCTGAAACAAAACCGCCTATTTTAGATCTATATTTTATGATCCTTAAAGCTAAGACCTCCCCTATTCCCTTTACTTCAATAAAATCCTCTAGGGTAGCAGTATTCAAATCTTTCTTATTGAGTTTAGATGATACAGCAGTTTTATTCTGGTTATTAAAACTATCTTTTTTGGAATTTTTAACCCAGTCGGGAAATTTAAAATAGGGAGACATTTTATTGAGCAGACTATCTGAAACCAAGGTTACTTTTTGAAACTCATCTGGAGAATTCATCCACTTATTATCTTTTCTAAACAGCAGTAATCTATCTATTTCTTCTACAGACATCCCCAAGGTATATCCCTTATAATCTGTTATTAAATTTGGATTGAACGGATATATCCTAAGAGTATCATTATTTCCAGCAATCTGATTTAAGGAATCTATTTGTTTCTGAAAATGAGCTAGTCTGGCTGAATCCTCTTGAGTTAATTCCTCCCCACTGTTGAAATCCACAAATAAATAGATCAACTGAAAAATTAGGATAAGTACAACCAATAAAAAGATCCCATTCTGTTGACTTTTACTAAAGATAAAATGCGACCTTAAATTACTCATCTCGTATTAACACTACTTAATCCTTGTTACTTTAAATCACCATTTATCGATATTAAGTTTTAAGATAAGACTTTATATGCTAATTCCTAGCTACTTATATTTATGGAGTATCATCAATTCAAAAGGCTTTCATAAAAAATCCCACATTCCTATTTAAAGAAATGTGGGATTTATAATATCCTATGTTTAATTAATTACATTTTCTTTTGGTGATCGTCTGCTCCTTCTTTAATCGCTTCCTTCTTAAGCTTGATGGCATTCAAATATATATTAAGTTCCTTTTTAATTACCGGGGTTAAGAATAAAACTCCAATAATGTTAGGAACAACCATCGCGAAGATCATTGCATCAGAAAAATCTATTACTGCACCTAAACTAATAGAAGCACCAATTACCACAAACACTAAAAACAATGCTTTATAAACTAGATCGGTAACTTTTCCTTTTCCAAAAAGATAAACCCAACCTTGCATTCCGTAGTACGACCAAGAAATCATTGTGGAAAAAGCAAATAGAATTACTGCTATAGTTAATATAATAGAGAAATGAGGTATCACAGTATCAAAAGCAATCGCAGTAAGCTCTACTCCTTCTGTAATTGGCACCCCATAAGTCATGAATCCACCTTCTAAATTTGTAATAATAAGAACCAATGCAGTCATAGTACAAATAACTACAGTATCTACAAATGGCTCCAGTAAGGCTACAATACCCTCACTTGCCGCATATTTAGTACGAACTGCAGAGTGAGCAATTGCAGCAGATCCAACACCTGCTTCATTAGAAAATGCACCACGACGAATACCTTGTATCATTACACCAATTAAACCACCCGCTAATCCTAGTCCAGAAAATGCACCTTCATAGATCAATCCAAAAGCATTATCTATTAAATGCCAGTTAGCACCTAAAATAATTAGAGCTGCCAACACATAGATCCCGGCCATAAATGGCACTACTTTTTCAGTTACACTCGCAATTCTTTTAATTCCACCAATAATTACTACAGCGACTAAAGCTGCCATTACTAATCCGAAATAAAATCCTGCGTTCCCTCCTGTTAAATCAAATAGCTGCACAAATTGGGCAGCAGCCTGATTAGCTTGAAACATATTACCTCCACCAAAGGATCCACCTATAACAAACACAGCGAATACTACAGCAAGTGCTTTACCCATTTTAGCAAATCCTTTTTCTTTAAGTCCTTTGCTTAAGTAATACATAGGACCTCCATAAACAGTTCCATCTGGCCCAACATCTCTGTATTTTACACCTAAAGTACATTCTGCGAATTTAGAAGCCATTCCTAAGAATCCTGCAAGTATCATCCAAAAGGTAGCACCAGGGCCACCAATAGAAAGTGCCACAGCTACACCGGCAATATTACCTAGTCCAACTGTTGCAGATAAAGCTGCTGTTAATGCTTGAAAGTGCGAAACTTCTCCATCTGCACTATCATCTCGAATTGTTTCAATTATATTTTCACCTTCATTTGGTGTTACATCGCCATATAAGGTGCCTGCACCATGCTTTTCGATATCTTCATATTGACCTCGAACAACTTTTATAGCTGTAAAAAAACCGGTGATATTTATAAACTTAAAATAAAATGTGAAATATGTTGCTCCTCCTATTAATAAAATAAGAACCCAAGGTATTTGGTAATATTCAGAAAAAGGAATTTCGTAAAAGATAAGGTCTACGAACCATCCCGTATATTGGCGAAATGTCTCATCAATTGCTTCTGACGTAGTTTGTTCCTGTGCGAAAGTTAATAACGGGGTAAGAATTGAAAATAACGAAAATAAAATTTTCTTCATTGCTACTAAGGGTTTATTGATTAAAGATTTCAAAAAATTGTAGCGGCAAGATGCCTAAAAATATCAGTAATTCAAATTTTTACTAGTTAAAATGTTAAAGAAACATTAAACATGATAGATTTGTTTCAACTTCTCTATTTGGTTTGGCCTACCAATCAATATTAATTTGGAGTCCTTTTTTAAGATCATAGAAGGTTCCGGATTTACGATATATTCCCCTTCAGCAGATTTGTATCCGATAATAGAACATCCGGTTTTTTTTCGAAGATCCAAATCCATTATTGCCAATTCCTTTCCATCGGTACATATTTTTTCAAAAGGGACTTGCTCTACATTTATACTATCCTGCTCTCCGGAAACCGAAAGATTATCTAAAAATTCTACCAAATCTGGCACCACAACCAAGGAAGCCATATGGTCTCCTCCAATCTTGTCTGGCATAATTACATTATCTGCTCCTGCTAATTTTAGCTTCTGATAACTAGACTCTTCTGTAGCCCTACTTATAATTTTTAGTTTTGGGTTTATCTGCCTAGCAGAAAGCACTATAAAAAGGTTGTCGGCATCTCGAGGTAATGCGCAAATTAAAGTAGTAGCTTTCTCAATTCCAGCTTTTTTCAATACCTCATCTTCACTTGCATTCCCATGTACAAATGGCAAATGGTCTTTAGAATACTTATCAATAATTTCTTCATAAAGTTCTATAATTACAAATGGCTGTTTATATGCCATTAATTTTTGAACCGCTTGTATTCCATTTCTTCCGTAACCACAAACAACAACATGATTTTTCATTGATTTCACCATTTTCTGTACTCTTTTCTCTCTCATATTTTCGATGTTATTTTTACTGAAAATATGTTCTGTAATTACAGAAAATGCATATCCCAAGATAAAAACACTCGACAGGATAAGCACCGAGGTAAACATTTTTTCAGCTGGATCTAAGGGCCTCACTTCCCCATATCCTACCGTTGCAACCGTGATTACGGTCATATAAATAGCATCTATCCAAGTGTACTCTGAAAGGTATTTAAAACCTAGCACGCCAGATAGAAAAACTAGCAACACAAGGGTTAACGCACCGTAAACTTTAGAATGTATTATAAATTTCATAGATCAAATACCGAAGTCCGTTTAGTATAGACCATGTCTTTCAATTTAAGCCAAAACGCAAATGTTAGGTAAAAAGCAAATCCTAGCCCTAAGGTTGCAAACGAAAGATAAATAAAAAATAGACGGATTGTTTTTGCGCGAATCCCAAGTTTATCTGCCAATCTGGAAGAAACATAAAATCCGTTTCGCTCAAAATAATGTCTTATGGAATATACAAGTTTTAGCACTTTTCAAATATAACTATTATTCTATACCCATCCTTGAATAAGTTTTGTACCAAGCAAACATTGCAAACAAGCATTTTTATCGCAATATTCATTTTTTAGCTGAAGCAATGCCTGAGAATGATAAGCACTGGTCGCAGTTTTAGCTCTTAACCTATTGAAATTTTCTACCACAGAATTTTTTTCCGGATTAATATTCTGAATAATTTCAAGCATTTCTGAAGTATCCTTATTCCCGGTTTCTTTCAGGTAACAGTATTTTAGAGGAATAATAGTATTAATAATTAAAAGATCTACGAAACTTTTGGTGAGTGCTTTCTTCCTAATTTTATGCTCTTTTTTAAAAGTAAAATGGGATTGCCAAAATTCGGAGGTCTCTGAGTTGAATAGATCATATAAATCCTCTTTGGACTCACAAGTAATTACTTTAGAAAATAACTGAGCATTTTGACTATAAAGCTGAGCAAATTGTGACAACCTAATATTTGGAAAGTTATCCGGGCGCAATCTAAAATACTGCGGTGAGATCACTAGAGAATTATCGAGATTGAATTTTTGTTTTAAAAATTCATATTCCAATTTTAGAGAAGTGTAATAGGGTAGATCCATATCTTCATTTAGTAACCCAGCCTGACCAAAAATCAAGGATTCCATTTTTAGGGGTGAATTCTCATGTTTTTGGATCACCTTAAAATCTATAGTGTTCGCCAAACTCTCAAAAGAGTCAGCGTTTATTTTAAAACCGAAATTTCTAAGCAGTAATTTAAACAGCACTTCTTCCCAGTTATTCCCGGAAGCCTTTAGCATTTCTTGAATCTGAATAGATTTTCTCTCCAAGCGTTCAAAATAAACACGCTCCAACCAGTTATTTAAAGTAAAATCATCAAACCGATTAAAATCCTTTTCACAGTTTATCCATTTATTGGTCCCATTTAATACCAGGGAATTATATTTTTCCAAAGAATCTGGATGTACTAGGGGTTTCAATTCCAAGGTGGGAATGGTTGAATTATCTTTTCTGAATATCTCCATATCATCCTCCCAAACTATATGTAGAATTACATTGTCGTAATTAGCATCTGTTTCATGCCTATGAAGATACCAGTCTGAAGATTTAATATGAATTTCTACATTTCCAGCCCAAAGCTGGTTGTTGATTTCAACCTTAGCATTGAAAAAATCGGGACCGGAGTTATGATTATGGCTTCCGGAATCTAATATAGATAACTTTGAATTATTGGTAGATCTCGCCTTTCCAAAGTCAAATTTTTTAAATTTCCAGAGATAATGTAGAAAATCTTCTTGCATCAAATAAATGTAAAACTTTTACATTTATTTGATTGATTTTTAATGAGTTAAATATAATATCGTGTAATTTATTACAACTTTTTTAAAACCTCGTCTATAAAATTGTTCACCCAAAGATTATACATTTTTCCACTTGGATGCAATCCATCAATAGCCACAAGAGATTTATCAGATTTCGCCATTTTAGATATCGGCGTGATGTTGTAGAATGAAAGTTCATATTGATTTGCTACTTTCTGTAAAACAGCATTGAATTCAGCTATTTCCCTTCCAATTTCTTCAGCGTTGGAAGCCCCAAACGGAGTCGCTCCATAATCTGGAATACTTACCACAAAAACACCCTCTTTCCCTATCTTAGAAAACCCAATTGCTTCAGAAAAAATAGTGTTAAGATCTGTTTCATATTCCTCGATAGATTTGTTCTGATATTGATTATTCACTCCAATTAACACCGACACTAGATCATATTTCTCATTATCTACATTGGCGTCCATTGCATTCAATAAATTATCTGTAGTCCATCCAGTTTTTGCGATTATTCGTGGATTGTTTATTCCTACTCCTCTATCTCTCAATTTTTTAGATAGTTGTACAGGCCATCGCAAATCTTCCGTAACGCTTTCTCCAATGGTATAGGAATCACCTAATGCCAGATAACTTAAACTACTGGGATTATCCAAAATAATATTTTCTTCAGGCTTTAATGCATCTGTAGAATTACTACAACTCATCATTAAAAATACCAAACCTAAAACAGCTAGTATAGATCTCATATGGATTATATATTATGGTTGAAATGTAAATAATTTTTGGATGCAAACAATCCATTTTAATAAACGTATAAGAGTTTGAATTATTATATTTAGCAAAAAGAATATTATGAAAAATATTTGCGTTTTATTACTACTCCTTTTTGCTGAAAACACCCTTGCTCAAGAGGATAATCCGGCTGAACTATTTTGGAATAATTTAAAAGAGCATTGTGGCAAAGCCTATGAAGGTAAATTAGACGAGTCCTTAATAAACGATGATTTTTCAGGAAAGAAACTAATCATGTATGTTTGGGAATGCGAAGACAATTCTATCAAAATCCCTTTCTATGTGGGAGAAGATAAATCCCGAACTTGGGTCTTAACTTTAGAAGGAGATCGCATAAAATTAAAGCATGATCATAGACACGAAGATGGCAGCGAAGATGCAATTACTCAATATGGAGGTATCAGCACGAATTCTGGATCATCAGAACTTCAATTTTTCCCGGCCGATGATGAAACAGCTTTATTAATTCCAGCTGCAGCGTCTAATGTTTGGTGGATCACATTAGGCGAAGACTCCTTTTCCTATAATTTAAAAAGATTAGGTACAGAAAGACCTCAATTTACAGTTAAATTCGATCTTACCAAACCAGTAGAAATTCCCGGTGCTCCTTGGGGAGCAGAATAAACTCAAATAGAAAAGAGCCTGAAAAGTTTAAACTTTTCACGTCAAGCTGAACTTGTTTCAGCTTCTAATTGAAGTTAATTTTCAATTAGTTGAGATCCTGAAATAAATTCAGGATGACGGATATTCTAACTTTTCAGGCTCTTTATAAAATATAAAAAATGGTCTAATCGATATAACCCATTTTTTTCATCCATTCGTCATTGAACATTTTACCCACATATCTGCTTCCATGATCATGAAATAACACTACTACTACATCATCCTTCTTAAAATGCTCTTTTAATTGTAGAAGCCCTTTTACAGCAGCTCCAGCACTATTTCCAAGGAACATTCCTTCTTCTTTTGCAAGTCGCCGTGTATAAACGGCAGCATCTTTATCGGTTACTTTAGTGAAACCATCAATAATAGAGAAATCTACATTTTCAGGTAAAATATCTTCCCCGATCCCTTCGGTAACATAAGGATAGATTTCATTTTCGTCGAATATCCCCGTTTCATGATATTTTTTAAAAACAGAACCATAAGTATCTATTCCCCAAATTTTAATGTTTGGATTCTTCTCCTTCAAATATTTACCTACACCAGATATAGTACCTCCTGTTCCTACTCCTACCACAAAATGTGTGATCTTTCCATCTGTTTGTTTCCAGATTTCCGGTCCTGTACTTTCGTAATGAGCTAGAGCGTTTGAAGGGTTGTCGTATTGATTAACGTACCAAGAATTCGGAGTTTCTTCTGCCAATCGTTTAGATGTAGAATAATAAGATCTTGGGTCGGTTGGGTCTACCTCTGTTGGACATACTACAACTTCACTTCCCATAGCTTTAAGAATATCCATCTTTTCCTTGCTCTGCTTATCGCTAAGCACACAAATCATCTTATAACCCTTAATAATTGCCACAAGAGCAAGACCCATCCCGGTATTCCCGGAAGTTCCTTCTATAATAGTTCCACCTGGTTTCAATTTCCCACTAGCCTCTGCATCCTCAATCATTTTCACCGCCATCCTGTCTTTCACAGAATTTCCGGGGTTAAAAGTCTCATATTTAGCTAATACTAAGGCATCAATCTCTGCAGTAAGCTTATTCATTTTCACCAAAGGAGTATTTCCAATGGTTCCTAATATATTTTCAGCGTATTCCATATTTTATTTTTGAAAGCGCAAAGGTACTTCACAGAACATCTCTTTGCAAGGTTTTAAGCATATCTGTAAAAAGCAGATACGATCTAATTAATCGAATTTCATCGCTTTTACAGGTGATATTTTTGTAATTATAATGGAAGGGACTAACAACATGAGAAAGCATAATAATAAAGTTCCAATATTTACTCCAAGAATATATTCCCACCCAATATACACTGGGACTTCAGTTACGTAATAGGTTTCCGGATTTAATGGGAAAAGTTTAAAATACTTCTGAATAAATAAAAGTCCTAGTCCAATGAGATTTCCCCAAAATAATCCCAGGAGAATTAAATAGGAAGCATTATATAAAAAGATCTTTCTAATACTCCAGTCACTACCGCCTAATGCCTTCAGAATCCCTATCATTTGGGTACGTTCCAGAATTAAAACCAGAAGAGCAGTGATCATGTTTATCCCTGCCACCAGTATCATGATCCCTATAATTAAAGCAATATTAAAGTCGAATAAGGAAAGCCACTCAAAAATAGATGCATATTTCTGTTTAATCGTTTGGGTGTCTAAAAAGGAATTGGTGTTATCGTATACCTCACCTCCTTTAAGATCTAATTCATTAAAATCTTCAATAAACACTTCAAATCCCCCAACCTGATTTTTCTCCCAATTATTTATTCGCTGGATATGGCGGATATCCGAGAGCATATAGAGCTCATCAAATTCCTGAAATCCTGAATTGTAAATTCCCTTTACCACAAAGGCTCTTAGCAACGGAGGTCTGCTTGCATCTTCTCTAAGAAAATAAGTGATAATTTTATCTCCAACTTTAAAGCCTAATCTATTTGCTATATATTGAGAAATAAGCACGTCTTCATTTAGTTTTTCGCTAAAGTCTGGTAAGGCTCCGGCTACTAAAAAGTCTTCGAAATTTTCCCATTTATAATCTGCCCCTACTCCTTTTACAATTACGCCCTCAAAATCTGTTTCTGTTCTTACGATTCCGGCTTTTGTGGCCACTGCTTGCACATGAGTAATTCCTTCAACAGTTTTAAACTCTGGATAAAAATCCTGTTCGAGAGAGACAGGCATTATAGAAACCTGAGAACTGTTATTATCGTAGCTTTGAATGGTGATATGACCGTTGAATGCAGCAATTTTCTCACGGATCTTTACTTGTAGTCCCATCCCGGTGGCAAAAGATACCAACATCATGATCACACCTATTGCGATTGCTGCAATTGCGATTTTTATTATCGGTGCCGAAATACTACTTTTATATTTCTTTGCCTGTATAAGCCGTTTGGCTATAAAAAATTCAAAATTCAAGATAGATTCATGGTTTATAGATTCTTCAAAAATACATTTTTATTCCTTCTTATAGTTACTGTTTCCTGCGGAAGGAGTACAGGACAAATCAATACTAAAAACACAGAAGCAGATAATAAGATCGAAAATATAAATTCCGAACAAAACATCTCTGAAACGCTGATCTTAGGCGCCAATAAAACTGAAGATTATCTGCCTTTCCTTCGGAATAAAAAAATTGCTGTTGTTGGAAATCAAAGTAGTTTGATACTTAGTAATTCTGAAGAAAAAGGAACTCCCACTTACACCCATTTAGTTGATTCTTTGGTTTCATTAAAATTGGATGTTTTAAAAGTATTCGCTCCGGAACATGGGTTTAGAGGCACTGCCGATGCCGGAGAAGCAATAAAAGATGGAAAAGATGTAAAAACGGGTCTTCCCATTATTTCCTTGTATGGAGATAATAAAAAACCGAAAAAGGAACAACTAAAGGATATTGAAGTAATAGTATTCGATCTGCAAGATGTGGGAGCCCGTTTTTACACGTATATCTCCTCCTTGCATTATGTGATGGAGGCCTGTGCAGAAAACAATATCCAGCTAATACTTCTAGATCGTCCTAACCCAAATGGACATTATGTAGATGGCCCAACTTTAAAACCAGAGCACAGCAGCTTTGTAGGAATGCATCCAATTCCGGTTGTTCACGGATTAACAATGGGGGAATATGCATTAATGATCAATGGAGAAAACTGGTTAAAAAATGGAGTTCAATGTAAACTTCAGGTTATAAAAATGGATAATTATAATCATGATCTAAAATACGAACTCCCAGTTAAGCCCTCTCCTAACTTACCAAATTCCAAGGCCATTAATTTGTATCCCAGCTTATGCTTTTTTGAAGGCACTAATGCAAAAGTAGGTAGAGGAACCAATAAGCAATTTCAGGTATATGGTTCTCCGTTTTTGAATAAGAAAGATTACAGCTATTTGTACTCCCCAGAATCTTTAGAAGGTGCAAAGAATCCGAAACATCTGGGGGAAGTTTGTTATGGAGAAGATCTTAAGGAAACTCCTTTGCTGAATGAGATAAATTTAAACTGGCTTATAAATGCATACGAGAATACTGCTAGCCAGAAAGACTTTTTCAATTCCTTTTTCACAAAACTCGCAGGTGGCATAGAACTTCAGCAACAAATTGAAGCCGGACTTTCTGAAGAACAAATAAAGAAAAGTTGGCTACCAGGATTGGAAGAGTTCAAAACGAAAAGAAAAGCATACTTGCTTTATAAGTAGCTGTTTAAAAAACCTGTAAAATTCAATTGATAACATTATTCGATTTTACAGATCTTCAAACGGTTGAAATTTCTCGTCTGGGCCGTTCGAGCGAAGTCGAGAACTATCTAGTTAAAAAAAATGATTTCACCCGAGGCATCGGTGCGCTCACTCTGACATTTCAACTTCGATATGAAAATAAATAATGACCTTTAAAATCCTATTTTAGTTTGATTCTTCTTTTCATTTCTTCAACTATATTGTACGCTGCAGGACAAATAGCAGTATTATTTAAGGTGATATTGGAAATTTTATGAAAGTCTTTTCTATCGGTATGTGGGTATTCTCTGCAAGCTTTAGGACGCACCTCGTAAATAGAACAATAATTATCTTCCCCTAAAAAAGCACATGGCACCTGTTGTAAAACATGATCATTATCTTCATCTACCCTTAAATAAGTCTCAATAAATTTAACCGGCTTCTGCTTAAAATGTTTAGCTATTCGTTCTATGTCCTTATTGGTAAATAATGGTCCGGTGGTTTTGCAGCAATTTGCACAGGTAAGACAATCTGTTCGTTTAAATTCTTCCTCGTGCAATTCCTTCATCTGTATATCCAGATGTTTTGGTGGTTTTTTACGCAATTTCGCAAAGAACTTTTTATTTTCGTTATGCTTATCTTTAGCCTTTTTTGGGAGATCTTTTAATATGTCTTTCATCTATAAGAGGTGTTTAAAACAATAGAGATTCCTTTAATTCCAAGGTCAAAACTGAATGATTTACAACTAATATCCCTTATGGGATTCTAGGCCGCAAAGATATGAAGAAGCAGGAAAGCAACAAGGTGAATATGGATGTGTTCGGAAAAGCAATTTCAGCTTATTATCACGATAAGGATGAAACCCCTATTCTGGTTCATTCCCCAGATTTTGATGATGATGAAATCCAAGTCCCATATTTATTCAGGGGCTTTAAAGGAATGCCTAAGCTGGAACAGTTGGCTTTGGAAAAGGCCTCCGGGAAAGTATTAGATGCTGGATGTGGAGCAGGAAGCCATTCTTTATATCTTCAGAATGAAAAGAAATTAGAGATTACTGCCATAGATATTTCTGAAGGAGCTTTGGAAATATGCAAGTTGAGAGGAATTAAAGATGTGCGAAAGCTTGATTATTTCGATCTTAAAAATGAACAATTTGATACTATTCTCTTATTGATGAATGGAACCGGAATAATTGGGAAGCTGGAAAATCTAGATCGATTTTTTGAGCATTCAAGAAGTCTTTTATCCAAAAACGGACAAATAATCATCGATTCCTCAGACCTTAGTTATTTATTCGATCCAGATGAAGATGGTGGAATATGGATAGATCCAGACGCACCGTATTATGGGGAATTAGAATTTAGTATAAGTTATAAAGGAGAGGCTTCGCCACCATTTAATTGGCTCTATATAGATGCTACCACTCTAGCTAACGCTGCAGAAGGCAATAATTTTAGTTTTGAAATATTAAAAAAAGGGGAGCATTACGATTATTTAGCCATCTTAAAACCAATAGTGTAAGGAGTACGTAAATATCAGTAGTACACATAATCTATCATTCAGTAATTATAATTAAATTTAGACCTTTCTATAAATCAAAAAGCATTATGAAAATCCCTAAAATAATTCTCCCTTTATTACTTCTTCTTTTAATTATAGGTTGTTCCAAGGACTCGGCAAATCCAGACGGCGGAACTCCAGGAATAGATAAGAGCGCAAATTTAAAAGCCTTGGGAGCTTCTGCAAACGAACTTTTAAGCGATGCTAAATTTACCTCTATAACTATCGAAGTAGTATATGTAACCGGGTTTAAACCTACAGATGCAGCTCTAAATAATTTAGCGCAATTCTTAGGGAAACATACTTTTAAGCCAGATGGGGTTAAAATTACCACCAGAGCTGTAGCCAGTTCCAATAAAGCACCTTTTTCTATTGAAGAAATTGCGCAGATAGAAAAAGATGAACGTACTGTTTATAATGCTGGAGATGAAATAGCTGTTTTTATTTATGTTGCCGATGGAAGTAATGAGAATGATGCAAATAACAAAGTAGTTTTAGGTTCTGCTTTTAGAAACACTTCTATGGTACTTTATGGTAAGACTATCAATACCATTGCGAATAATTCTAATTCTGTTGATAAAAACAATGTGGAAGCTGCCGTACTAAATCATGAATTTGGTCATCTCTTTGGGTTGGTAGATGTAGGATCTCCAATGCAAGTAAATCATGAAGATTCAGAGAATGAAGCGCATTGTAATGTAGATGGCTGCTTAATGACTTCCAGCATAGAATTTGGAGGCAGTATCATAGACATGGTAAACAATAACAATGTTCCAGATTTAGACGATCTTTGTATTAACGATTTAGTTGCTAATGGCGGAAAATAAATAAGGTTGCCTGAAAATTAGTTAATGCATGTACCTTCCAAAACACATGATTAATAATTTATAATTTTCAGGTAACCTTTGGTTGTTAGCTTTTTTCTAAGGAATATATAAGTGTTGTCAGGCTGAGCCTGTCGAAGCCCAGTAGGCTACCTTTCCAATAATAGACTGCGACAAGCTCAGTTTGACAAAAATAGGCTCAGGCTGAAAATCCTGGCTTATTATTTCCACATAGAAATAGAAAGATCAATACACTTTCTCTCCGTTCAGATATGTTTGTAATACTTTAAGCTTTGGAATTTCATCTTCCTTCACTTCCATAATATTTTTATCGAGAATTATGAAATCGGCAAACTTACCGGCTTCAATACTTCCCTTTTCATTCTCTTCAAAATTGCTATAAGCAGCCCAGATAGTCATTCCTTTCAATGTTTCTTCCCTAGTTAAGGCCTGCTTCATTTTATATCCTCCTTCAGGATACTGCTTTAGATCTTTCCTAGCAACTGCAGCATAGAAAGTGTAGAATGGATTCACCTCTTCCACCGGAAAATCGGTTCCTAAAGCAATAATTCCTGCTTGGTCTAATAATTTCTTAAAGGCATAAGCTCCATTAATTCTATCTGACCCAAGTCTATCCTCTGCCCAATACATATCGCTGGTTGCATGAGTGGGTTGTACAGAGGGAATAATATTTTTGCTGAAGTATTTAAAATCGGCTGAATCTATGACCTGTGCATGTTCCACTCTCCATCTGCGGTCTTTTTTTCCTTTTAATAATTCATCATAAGTTTGAAGCACTAACCTATTTGCAGAATCTCCAATGGCATGGGTATTCATTTGGAATTTGGAATTTGCTATTCTTTTAGCAGTTTTCTTAAAATCTTCTACTGGAGATAATAACGCTCCATAATGACCTGCCTTATCTGAATATTCCTCTTTAAGAGCTGCTCCTCTCGACCCCAATGCTCCATCTCCATAAAACTTTATGGAACGCACATTTAAACGATCGGTTTTTAAGGGATCCTTATTTAAATAAAAGTCCAAATTCTCTTTGGTGTTGCTAACCATTGCATAAATACGAGTCTTTAATGTGCCTGCTTTTTGCAAACTATCTATTAATTGAATTGTACTCTTATCTATTCCGGAATCTACCACGGTAGTCAACCCATAACTAAAACAAATTTTTTGAGCATCCATTAATGCCTGAATTTGTTCCTTAATTGAAGGCTCTTCCACTGCCTTATAAACCAAACTCATAGGATTATCTATTAATATTCCGGTAAGTTTTCCATTATTAATTTCAATTGCACCACCTTCTGCCTTAGAATTAACAGTGACTCCGGCTTTATCTAGGGCTGCTTGATTAGCCAATAAAGCATGACCATCTACTCGAGTAATTGCTACCGGAGTATTGGGAAATAAACTATCCAATTTTTCTTTCGACGGAAATTCTTTGACCTCCCAATCATTCTGATCCCAACCCCTTCCGGTTATAAAATCTACATTTCGTTCCTTCTGAAATTTTACAATCCTATCCAGAACTTCCTCAAAACTTTTGGTTCCTGTAAGATCTACCTTTTGTTGTTGCAAACCCATTCTATAAAAGTGTGCGTGAGCATCTATTAGTCCGGGTAGAATAGTTTTTCCTTCAGCATCTAATTTATCTTTGAATTTATATTTCTTCTGAAGGGCCTCTGTATTTCCAGTTTCCAGAAATTTTCCGTCTTTAATTGCGAAAGCTTCGGAAACAGAAAAGGTGGAATCTACGGTATAAACTTGCGCGTTAAAAACCAGAAGATCTGCTTGTTGTTTTTCTTCAGAATTACAAGAGATAAACAAAAACACCATGATCACTAAAAAGGATAAATTTCTAAGCATATTTAATAATTTTCATAAAAATAATTATTGTGAACTAAAATCAATGGAATTATCGATAATGTTTACTCGAATCCAAAATATTACTTCTTGGATAACGAACAATTCTAAGTAGTTAAAACAAAAAAGGATCGAGATTAGAAATCTCGATCCTTTAGTTTCTATAAATATTAAAAATTATCTTAATCCAACTGCTTCTAAGATTGCTGTTCTAATAGTTGGGTTTGCTGCAGCTGCTAAAGCAATAGAAATTATGAGCCCTATCATAGCATAAGCGAAATCTTTAAAGATCATTTTTCCTGCTTTCTTGCGATGTTTTTTATCTTTCTTATTTCGGGAAAGACTAATTGCTATTTCTCTACCTCCAATTACCCCAAGGAATAACCAGGTTGTACTCATAGGTACGGTACTTATAAATAACTTATAGATAAGTAATATCACATAAGTAGCATCTACTAAGGTTGCTGCACGAATGTCGGAAATCCTCGCTTTTTCGCTTACTACCTTCTGGATTTTATCTCCACGTAAATAAAATAACAAACCAAGTCCGGCAAAAATGGTAGTAGCGAATATTATAAACTGAGTTAATGTTTGTTGTCTAGGAAGATACACGGCGATATTCGCACCATCTTGCATAACCCAAACGGCCCATAAAGAACCACTTACTATCCATTGTACGATATTCCAGCCTTTATGAAATTTTCTATTCTTAAAGAAAGTTTTAATAAGGTTGTAAGAGAAATACCAAACAGCAAACGACAATATAAAAGCCATTGCATAGCCCGATAAACTCTTGGCTACTACGGAAGTGATCCCGGAAGTATCTGCACTAAATACCGAAAGAATTAAAAAGGTTGTAGAAACCGGCATTCTTAATCTTGTTAAGATCAACAATACTAACGGAGCTATAATCTGGAAAAAACTGAAGTTATCTGGATGAGGATATTTAGTAGTACCATCGGGTTTTAAAAGCCTTTGAAAGGTAACATCTCCATCAAAATAAACCCAACTAAAGATTACTGTAGCTAGAAAAATACTACCAATATAAAGCCATAACACCCACCAACTTCTAGTTTTATTACTTTCAATAAATGTCCCTAAGGACTGGATACTATCGTTTGCAACAGTTGCGTAGGCCGCAAAAAAGAAACCAAGCCACATAGCCGCCTGACTATTCCCGGTAAAAATCCCGGCTAATACAATTCCAATAATGATGAGTGCCAGGAATGCCTTTTCCTGAATCATGAAATCCAAAATATTCAGGTATGGCCGCGATCTGTCACTTCTTTTAAACTTTGTCATCTAGTTAGGGTATTTGTGTTTAATAGGAAAAGGTTTAATATTTATTATGAATAGTTTTTTGTTAAAAAGTGTTATATCGGGTTCAAAAATAAACTTTTTAAATTAATATGAAATTATTAATCGACCAATGACCTTAATTGATGTTCTAACCAAATAATTGACTCTATATCAACACTTTATAACAACAAAAAAGGGCTATTCAAGAAGAATAGCCCTTTTTTATGAAGTATTTAAATTCTAGTTATAATCGAATTTATAGGTGGCTCCCGCCATAACCTGAATTCCTTGAACAGGGAAATTAGACCAGCGTTCATAAGTATCTCCTAGTAAGTTATTCCCTTTAGCAAATATGGAAAGTTGATCGTTGAATCTATATCCAAGATTTACATTTAGATCTGTAAACCCGTCTAAAGTAATTGTTCTGGAACTTCCTCCATCTATGGTTTCTTCTCTATCCTTACGTTCTCCTGTATAAAATAAATTACCGCCTGCAAACCACTTTTTAGTGATTTGATAATCCATTAAAATCGATGCTTTTATTTCTGGTAAATTCCATGCTTCAGTTTCGAATTCAGAATTATAACTAAAGAAAGATCCATTCAGCCCTAATTTAAAATCTCTATTCACGTCTACATTTATTTCTCCTGCGAACGAGAGTGTATTAATATCATCATATACTACCCCAAATGAATTTCCATAGGCATAATCTTCTGTACTCGAGGAATTGCTTAAATTGGCGAGGTATAAAGCCTTATTGATCTCTGTACTATATCCCCCTTTTAAATTATAGCCAATACTATTGGTTAATTTTCCTTTAGCTCCAACATAAGCATCATAAGATTTATCTGTAGGAGAAATATTTAAGGTTGGAGAAACATAAGGATTCTCCTGAGCAAAATTATAATAAGTATTCTGACTCAAACCACCTTCCAATCCGGCATAGGGAATAAAATAATCTCCTGCCAAACGATAGCTGGCAGTAACCTGTGGATAAATATAAAAACTGCTCTCGCTATTTTCGGTATCTAACCCATACACAAAGGATGCTCCTAAATTCAAGGTTAGATCGTCTCTTAAGATCAATAAACTTGGAGTGATCCCAAAGATCATTTGAGAATACTTCAACTCATTTGGATCGTTATAACCTTTATCAAATTTTCCGCTTAAAACATCTGCAAAAACTTTTGTACTAATAAGTTCGTCTGCTATGTTCACTTCAAATGCTCCATCTGCTTTAAAATTATGTTCAGCAGAATTAAAAGAATCTCCAAAATATCTATATTTTGCCGCTGCCTTATTCAAAAAGGAATCATATAATTCCAATTCCCCACCAAGACTTCCTGAAAAATAATTTTGTTGTGGATCTATTCCATTAACTATTTCATTAGATAAACTTCTTCGCTCGGGTAATCCATACCAATTAAATAATTGATGCTCCAAACCTAATTCGGTATTCCAGGAGCTTTTCCTATTTCTGGAATTATAATTTAAATTAAGTTCTGTATCATAATAGGAATCCTCTAATCTAACATCCTTAATCCCTCCTTGAGAAGAATTATGAGTAAGATACACCCCAAAATTATCGCTATTACTGATCTCTAAATTGCTATAGAATTCTGCAAGAACATTGGAATACGTCCCAAAGCCAAGCGTGATATAATTATCGTATAATCTAATCCTTTTTTCCTTTTCAACTTTCGTTGCACGCCCTTTAGAAGGAGTGAATGTTGAAGCTACCGGAACAGAAAATATGCTATACTTTACAGGCTTTTTTTCTAAACTTACAGAATCGCCTAAAACCGGAGATTCCTTTATTTTGAAGGCATCATTAACAGATGGTGTATAAGGTTTTACAACTATTACGGTTTCATTACCCAAAGGTTTATCCTGAGCAACTAAAACACCGGTAAATAAAAATGACAATAAAAACAGACTTCTTTTAATTGAAGGGGTTTGCATATTGAGGTACTTAAAAGTTAGTTTATTAAAATTAGTTTCTTGTGTCTACAGAAGCATTGGTCTTAGCTTCCATCGCTTTTATTTTATTCAATTCTGTTTGTGCTTCTTTAACCAAATCTGGATATTCTTTAAAATTCTTGATCACGTTATCCAAAATATAAGTGGCTTGATAAGCATCTTTTAAGGCATAGAAATTTTTGGCCATCACCACCAATCCTTTTGCACCATAGAATTTATATCCAGAATAATCTTTTGCTAATTTCTGAACAGATTCATTGGAAGCTTTAAAGTTGGAAGCTTTGTTTTTAAAATAAGCATCATAATACAGCGCTTCTGCTGCCAGTTCTCCGGTAGCTATTTTAAGTACTTCCGCATATGCATTTTTCGCCTTATTTTCATCGCCAGTGCTAAATGCAGACCTAGCAATAATAACTTGCGCATCAGATTTCACATTATTTTCTATGGAAGAATTTTTAAGCACTTTTTCAGCATAAGAAACCGCTTTTCCATAATCCTTCAACTCATAATAAGATTTCATAAGGTTAGACTGAGCGTAGATCACATTCTGATCGAAATCTGCTTCATTTTCCAATCTTTGCAACAATGGTAATGCCTCTTGATAATTTCTCTTTTCCAGATAGATCTGAGATAATCTCGCTAAAGCTTGTTCAGAAAACTCACTTCTTGGTTTGTTTACCACAAACTTGTAATTAGAAATGGATTTATCTTTTTGATCGTCTCTAAAATATAGCTGAGCCAAATAGAAGTTACTTTTCAATGCATTTAACCCATTTGGAAAAGTTTGAAGATATTTTTCGAATCCTGATTTTGCAGCTGACGTATTGTTATTTAAGTATTGCTTTTCTGCAGCTTCAAAAGTTGTGTTATCAAGGTCGGCATCTGTTACTTCCACAAAATCTACATTTCTTACCCATGCAGCATATTCATCGGTCTTCCCAAGATCTATATAGATCAATCTTGCGGTAGTTACTGCTTGCAAAGCTTCAGGAGTATTTGGATAATCTGCAACAACCTTCTTAAATCGCTCCAAGGCTTTGCTGGCCTGATCTCCGTTATAATATATAAGACCTTGCTTTAACATTGCTTGTGGTACAAAAGCACTTCCAGGAACATCACGAATCAATTTATTATAAGATTCGATCCCCTTATTGGTGTTATTCATGGCCACGTAAGTGTTTCCCAACTCATACATCGCATCGTCTCTGTAAGAAGACCTTGGATATTTATTTGTAAAACTACTTAGCTCTTCGATCTTGCTGTCATTTCTATTTACAAAACCATAACTAATTGCTTTTTGGTAGGCAGCATAATCTGTATTCCCAAGGTTCATGTCTATTGCCTTAGTATAAGCTTCCATAGCCGGCCAATATTTACTCGTTACAAAATAAGTATCTCCTAATCTTGTGTAAGCATCATTTCTTCTTGCATTATCTTTTTCAGCATTATTGGCATATCTATTAAAGTAATCGATCGCCTTTGCATATTCTTTCAGCTTGAAATAGGAATAAGCAATATTGTAATCCAAATTTTGTTTTTCATTCAAACTATTACCAGCACTCATTCCACCAAACTCCTGATAACCCCTTAAGGCTTCCTGGATTCTATTAAGGTTGAAATCACTTTCTGCCTTCCAGAAGACAGCTTTCGCTGATATCTCTGGATTAACCTTGTCCTTTAATGCTTTATCAAAATTGATGCTTGCATTTCTATAATCTCCATTCTCGTATAGCTCTAAACCGTAGAAATAAGCAACTTTTTGATACGCAGCTTTATCGCTGAAATTCTTATTGGTCTCCAGTAATTCCATCGCTTTTTCATAATTCTTAGAAGTGATAAAAGAATCTATAAGTAAAGTTTCCATTTCACTTTTAACTGCGGTATTTGGATATTTATTCAGGTAATTAATAATTACTTCTGAAGGGCTCATGTAGCTATTCCCAACCTCGTAACTAAGTTTCGCGTAATTTAAAAAGGCATCTTCTTGCAGTTTCGCATCAAAATCCATTTCACTGGCATTTTTAAATGCGTTTAGTGCTTCCTGTTTTTTATTTGAATTCAAATAAGATTGAGCTAAGTGATAATAAGCATTTTGAGCGATGCTGTTATTTCCATCAATTATTTTATTGAATTCAGATATTGCACTCTCATAATCTCCTTGCTTGTAATAAGCATATCCTAATTGGTAATAATCTGTATTTGTCCATTTCCCTCTTAAGCCTTTGTACTCTTTTAAATACGGAATTGCTTCTTCATATTTTTCAAGATTAAAATAGCTTTCTCCTATTATCTTATTAAGTTGAGAAATTTCGCCTCTGTTTGCTGTCGGCAATTGCTCCAATCCTAATGCGATCGCCTTTTCAAAATTTCCAAGCTTGAAATTCATATCACTTTGGAAATAAGAAAGATTTTCAGAATATCTGTCTTCCCCCTTTACTTCCTCAAAAAGTTCGTTTGCTTGTTCATAATCGTCCCCTTCATAAGCCATATATCCTAAATAATATTTAGCCTGAGCACCATATTCTTTGGAATCACGCACTTTGTTTAAATAAGTTGCTGCTTCTTCAAAATTATTGGAAGCGTAATAGGCATATCCATTGTTAAAATAATAGCGTTCTTTATCTGCGCGACCCATCCCCTTCTCATCTACCTTATCGTACCATTTTCTGGCATAGGAGTATTTTCCCGTTTGGAAATAATAATCTGCAACATCTATAAAGGCTGTATTTCTTTTTGTAGACGTAGGATAACGCTCTACAAAATCTTCCATTAAATTATCTGCACCAGGCTGTCCTAATCTTACTGCGGCATTCGCAATATAATAAGCACAATCTGAAACTGTCTTTTCATCTTTAGCTTCATCCTTCACTTCATCAAATAAAGTTTGAGCCGGTAAAAATTGTTCATTATTATAAAGCGCAAGGGCTTTATTAAACTTTACCAGATCGTTTGTATTAATAGCAGATTGCTGTGAAAAAACAGAGGTGAAGAATAAAAAGAAACCAACTAAAAGGGATACCGAATATCGTGTCATTAATTTTTTTTTAGGTTGATGAATCAAATATACTTAAACACTTAATCCATAACGCAACATCATTGTGATAATTATGTTAATACGAAAAAAAGTGGCTTAGCATTTCCAAATTGAGCCAAAATTATAATTTATTACCAAATAAAACGTTCCATAAAGAATCATATATGTCCTCTAAAAAGAAATTTAGAAACAGATGAAAACTGTATATTTACCAATAATTTTAACTTATATAACCACAATCGTACCATATGTCTAACATTGTCCTAGAATTAAAAAATGCTGCAATCTATCAACGGGAAAGTTTAATATTATCTGAAGTAGATGTAACCATTCACAAAGGGGATTTTGTGTATTTAATTGGTAAGACAGGAACCGGAAAAAGTAGTTTTATGAAAACGCTTTATGGAGACCTTCCACTTACAGAAGGAGAAGGAAGTATTGTAGATTATAATCTTAGAACCCTAAAGGAAAAAGACATTCCGTTTCTAAGAAGAAAATTAGGTGTGATTTTTCAGGATTTTAAATTATTAAATGACAGAAATGTTCGTGAAAATCTAACTTTTGTATTGAAAGCAACCGGTTGGAAAGACAAACCCTCCATGGAGCGCAGAATAGATGAAGTATTGGATAAAGTAGGAATGAAAACAAAAGGCTTTAAATTCCCATATCAACTTTCTGGAGGAGAACAACAGAGAATTGCTATTGCGCGTGCTCTTTTAAATGATCCAGAATTAATCCTTGCCGATGAACCAACAGGAAATCTTGATCCTCAAACTTCTGTAGAAGTTATGGAAGTACTTCAGGAAATAAGTAAGAATGGAAATACTATCCTTATGGCAACTCATGATTATGCCTTACTGCTGAAATATCCATCTAAAACACTTAAGTGTGATGGGGAACGGGTTTTTGAAGTGGTGCAGAATTCCTTATAATTCTAATTACAGCAATCTATGGAAATTCAAAAAACAGGTTTTACCTTGATAGGTGTGTCCCTGATAATATTATTAGGGGTTATTCTAAAATTCTACCCTAACTACAACTGGGTGTTTTATCTCATCGTATTTTTTATTATCACAATAATCATTGCTACAATTATTGTCATTCAGAAGTATAACAAATCCAAATAAAAGTTTATAAAACAAAAAATCCCGAACCTTGCAGTTCGGGATTTTTATATAAATACACTTCAGTATTAATTTATTTTATTTCTCTTACGTTCACTTTCGGTAAGATAGATCTTACGTAAACGAATATGTTTTGGAGTTACCTCTACATACTCATCTTTCTGAATGTATTCTAAAGCTTCTTCTAAAGAGAATTTTATTGCAGGAACAATCTTCGCTTTATCATCTGCTCCAGAAGAACGAACGTTAGACATTTTCTTTGTCTTAGTAATATTCACAGCCATATCATCCTGACGAGAATTCTCACCAATAACCTGACCTTCGTAAATATCTTCACCCGGATCAACAAAAAACTTACCTCTATCTTGTAATTTATCTATAGAATAAGGAATTGCTTTTCCTCTTTCCATAGAAACCAAAGAACCATTCTGACGTTCTGGAATACCACCTTTTAAGGGTTGGTATTCTTTGAAACGGTGTGACATGATAGCCTCACCTGCAGTTGCAGTAAGCAAGTTGTTTCTTAAACCTATAATTCCACGAGATGGGATTAGGAATTGAATATTCATACGGTCGCCTTTAGCTTCCATACTTGTCATCTCTCCTTTTCTCATAGAAACCATTTCAACAGCTTTTCCAGAAACAGTTTCTGGAAGATCTATTGTCATTTCTTCAACCGGCTCACATTTAACACCATCAATTT
>JAGXIJ010000130.1 GCA_024635675.1 Gillisia sp. | reverse complement strand
TATGATAACTGTAATAATAAATAATACTGTTATTATAATCTTATTTATTGAAGTCACTGAAATAAATTGATTTAAATTATACAAGTCATAGAAGAAGAAATTTAAGATAATAGCTATTAAGGAGATAACAACTACAATTGGAGAAATAACTATAAACGCAGTACGAAATCTATAAAAGGTGTAAAACTCTGTTTTCAAATCTAACATATTTCTAATGAAATCTAAATCTTTCTTGGATTTAAGAGGAAATGTTTTAAGTGTATTTTCAAGAATTCCATGCATAAATGCAAGTGGTGGTTTGAATCGTAGTTTATATTTTTTATAAATTTCTAAATATCCTTTTGTAAATTCTTTTTTATTCTTATGGCTTAATGGAAAATTATGTATGAATGATTTAATTTCACCCAATCCAAAATCTTTAGTAATAACAATTAAAGCATCACAAAAAAGTAATATTCCCAATACCAATAATATAATCCATATTATTACTCGTTGTATAAATTTTGATTTGTTTTGAAAATCATAAAATTGAATGGACTCTATATTTTTTATCCTGTAATCAATATCACTAATAATAGGTCTTGATTTGGAGTATATATAAAATTTAAATTGTTCAGAATTATTGAAGAGATCAAAACTCATCAAAATTGATTTGCCATTAATTTCGTATTCTGGATCTACTACAGATTTTGTAGTCATTAAACTATCTATCTCTGCATTAAAATTTATTGATATTGGTCGAACTATATCCTTTTTGTCTATAGATTCTGAACCATTACTTATTGATATTTTAGTTTCAAACTTCCTTTCTACCTTTTGAGAATCTTCAATATAAATTATGATATTTGGCTTTTCACTTACATATTCATAAGCTTGCCAATAGGAAATAATTGCTATAAGTATAAAGAATATTTTTTTCGCCTTTTTAAATCCGTATTCTGTTATTTTTTTTTCGGGGGTCACTTGAGTCGGATTTTTCATTTAAATATGAGCATTGTTAAAATATGGTGGCTAACGTGTTATATCAAATCGAATATACACCTTTAATCGAATATGTTCCGGGATAAACGTAGGTTTTCTGGGTTTTTATCGGATTCGGCCAGCAGCTTTAAAGTGACATCCAAAGGGCTTTTAATCTTTAATAGATCATGCTGTGTAACATGGGTGTAGATCATGGTGGTTTCTGGTCGGGAATGTCCCAATAAGGCCTGGATGTGCCTTAGATCGATCCCGTTTTCCAGCATATGGGTAGCAAAAGAATGCCGTAAAGTATGTGGCGTTACATGTTTCTTGATCTTGGCTCTACTACATGCCAGTTTTAAAACACTCCTTACAGAGGAAGCGCTGTATTCCAACCCATCCTTGCCTTCAATAAATAAAATCTGTGGTTTATAACTGCTGAGATAATTATAAAGTAAGGGAATAAAAGATTCCGCCATAACCACATGCCTGTCTTTTCGTCCTTTGCCATTTCTAATATAGATCTGCCTTCTGTCTACATCTATATCCTGAAGTTTCAGGCTCAAAGCCTCTCCAATTCGAAGCCCTGAAGAATAAATTAGAATGAGCAGGGTGCGATGTTTTAAATTTCTGGTGGCCCTAAAAATGTCGATCACTTCTTCTTTAGAAAGCACCACGGGTAAATATTTACTCTTACCGGGCCTATCAATTTCATCTATATTCAATGCCTCCAGTTTATGAAGTTTCTCGAACTGCTTTAGCGCACTTATACACTGTCTATGAGTACTTATGGAGTACCCTTGTTGTGCGATCTCTTTTTCCAGGAATAACTCCATATCTCTGGTAGTATATTCTGAAATTGGTTTTTCCTGAAATTTTAAAAGCTTAAGAATAAAACTGCAATAGGTACCTATCGTACTTTTACTGTAACGTTTCCCTTCTAGGTAAGAACTAAATTCCTTTAGGTCTTCCTCTGTGTTGGGACTTATGGAATACGATTGTAATGCAGAATAATCGATACTACAATCGAATTTTTGGAGATGGCGATAGAGTTTTCCTTTGTTTTTCTGAGTGAATTCCACATAGAAACTAGTATGAGTCTTGCTCCATAACACTTCTGGTAATTCTCTTAAATGTGCTTTTAGAGCAGTGTTGTATTTAAATGCAATCCCAATTTGCAATACATTATTATGCTGTAAAGGGAAAAGTCTAACCTGCTCCATGATCTTCTAATTATAGAGTTAAAATACTATAAATAAGTGATTTAAAGTAGATTGTGGGTTTTTAAATATGAAAAAATGATAGACTGCCGAAGAATCTTTCGGCAATAAATATTTCTAAACTACTCCCTATAGTTTTCGGGACGAAAAAACACGAATGTCATTCTGAGCCTGTCGAAGAATCTCATTGGCACAGAAGCATCTCAATTATAGATCCCTCCTGTCGTCGGGATGACAATACTCATCTGGACTGTCATTCTGAGCCTGTCGAAGAATCTCTCGTCAATAAATATTTCGAAACTACTCCCTATAACAAATAGCTCTATTCGGTTGCAACCTCAGGACGATCACTTTCCTCTTCAATTCCATCTTCTATCATTTCCTCTACTTCTTCCTCTTCTCCCTCTTCTAAAATTTCCACTTGTTCCTCCTGCACCTCTTCAAAATGATTTATAAAGAATTTACAGAAAAGCGGTAAATGGTCACTTCCAATATTTCGTAAAGTTTTAAAGTCTTCAATAAAAATATCTGTGGAATGAAAAAAGAGGTCGATAGGAAATCTAAACAATCTATATCGGGCATGAAAAGTAGAGACAAAGCCTCGGCCAATTCTTGGGTCTATTAATTCTGAAGTTTTTCTGAATAAAATGGAAGATTTAGCCCAGGCAACATTATTAAAGTCGCCAACCACGATCACAGGCCCTTTAGTATCTCTTACTTTCTTGCCAATAGATAGCAATTCCCCATCTCGTTCTCTAGAATTGTCCTCTTCGGTTGGGCTTGGTGGGGGAGGATGAACCCCAAAAAAGGTGAAGGCTGTGCCCTTCTCGGTTTGCAGGGAAGCCTCGATACTGGGCAGATCGTCTGCAATAAAATAATTAACCTTTATAGATTTTACTAGTAGTTTGGTGTAAAAGTGAATCCCGTAGGTGTTTTCTAAAGCTACTTTTTTAAAGTTCGGATATTCCCCCTCAATTTCGGTCAGTGCATCTTCCCAAGCCTGGTTAGATTCCATGGTAAGCAGGATATCGGGTTTAACTTCCCTAACCAGCCTTATTAATTCCTCATAGCGATCATTAAATTGGTAAACATTCACCGAGATAATAGAAATTGTCTTGGATTGTTTCGGAATATTTCCTGGAATTTTTTTCTTATATACAATGGTATACGGAATTAATATGATGACATGATTTATTATAAGCCCGGTATGTAATAAAACCGTACCCCAAAAAAGTATGCTTTTGTCTTCTACAAAAAGAATTCCTAATCCCAGTGTTATAAGTTGAAGGATCAATACCTGGATCCTTCCGAACTCCCAAACCCGAAACATCCAGTGCTGATGGGATATAAATGGCAATATGCTCGCTGTGATAAATAAAGCCGATAAAATATAATAAGCTAGTAGCATAAATTTATATTATGTGAAGGCTTAAACCTCTTTACTTAGTGTTAGACCTTATCATAAATAAAGGTAATAAATTTACAAACCGACAGCTCGTGTTTAATAATACCTTAAGAGAAAAAATTATTCTATCCCGATTACCTTGAGAGAAGTGCAGAAGTGTAATGAATGGAAGAATCTCAATGGAACAGAATCATCCTAAATTTAGATCCCTCCTGTTGTCGGGATGACAATGTAACTAAAACGTCGTGCTGTTCCGATAACTAAAGAGATGGATTGATACGACTGTCATTCTGAAAAGAGTGAAACGAATTGAAGAATCTCAATGGAACAGAATCGTTTTTATAAGATATCCTTCGACAAGCTCAGGATGACATTCTAATAGTCACATTGAGCCTGTCGAAATGTGCGTAAGAAATAATGATTCCTCTACAAAATCAATAATCCATTTTCTTTTAATTGCTGAATGGGTTTAGAGAACCAGAACAATTCAAAATCCTCAAAATCGGTTTCAAAATCTTTTTGAAGCTGAGAAAAAGAAAGTAGTTTCTCTTGTGAAGGATATAATTGCTCTAAAACTTCTAGTACCCAATCTCCAATTTCTTTTTCCAAAGTCACCTGAAATGTTTCGGTGGTATTATGAAAAGTCATCACCAGTTGATGCCGTGTAACTCCGCGTTTGGTTTTTTCTTGTTCTGTTACCAAAGGCATTCCGCCTAACCAGATAATTTTCGCACTTGGCTTTACGCTGAAGTTAGTTTCGGTTTCCAAACACTTCTCAATATAATTATAAGAGATCTGAGTTTTGGGAGTATGGAAATCGAACCATTCTTGCAGAGGTAACTCAAACCCGATTCCGTGCATAAAGTTGAAGAGCGATTTTTTAAGTCCGAAGCTGAATTTAGTATGGTCTATCCCGGTTTTATCCTTGAAATCTACATCATTATTGGCAAAGCTGATGTTCTGGTAATTTGGGGTAATCCCATATTCTGAAGGATTTAATCCAACAGGACTATGAGCGGTTAATGCAAACTGATGCCAGAACCCAGACTGTATGATCCCAATTTCAAAAAGCTGTCGCACCATTTCCAGACTATCTATAGTTTCCTGTACCGTTTGAGTAGGGTAGCCATACATTAAGTAGGAATGAACCATAATGTTGGCTTCGGTTAGATTGCGGGTTACCTGAGCAACCTGAGGCACTGTTACCCCTTTGTCTATTAGTTTCAATAATCTATCTGAAGCCACTTCCAGTCCCCCGGAAATTGCGATACAGCCTGATGCTTTAAATAATAAACATAGATCTTTGGTAAAGTTCTTTTCAAACCTAATATTGGTCCACCAGGTAACGGTAAGTTCTCGCTTTATAATTTCTAAAGCCAGCGATTTCATTAAGGCCGGCGGGGCTGCTTCATCTACAAAATGAAATCCGGTCTCGCCGGTTTGCGCAATTAGCTGCTCCATTCTGTCTACCAGAATTTTTGCAGCGATCGGTTCGTAGATCTTAATATAATCTAAGGAAATATCGCAAAAGGTACATTTACCCCAATAGCAACCATGTGCCATAGTGAGTTTATTCCAACGCCCATCACTCCAAAGGCTGTGCATAGGATTCGCTATTTCTATTACCGAAATATATTCTGAAAGTAGCAGATCTGAATAATCTGGGGTGCCCAGATCAATTTGTTTATAATCTGGTTTGGTAGTAGTATTCTTATAAACCACTTTTCCTTCCTCAAGTAAAAAGGTTCTTTTAAACGTGGGATCTTCTGAAGGGATTGGAGAACAAACTGCTTCTACCAAAAGTTCAATGGGTAATTCCCCGTCATCTAAAGTAATATAGTCGAAAAATTCAAATACCCGGGCATCTGTAAGAGATCTCAATTCTGTATTTGGAAAACCTCCTCCCATGGCGATCTTTATTTCCGGGTAATTCGCTTTAATGAATTGTGCACATCTAAAGGCACTGTACAGATTCCCGGGAAACGGAACCGAAAAACAGACTAATTTTGGTGCATTTGTGGATATCCTGTTATTCAAGATTCCCAGAGTTATCATATCTATAAAAGTAGTTTCTTCCTGTAACTCTTCATAGAGCTCATCAAAGGAATTTGCACTTTGCCCTAATCGTTCTGCATACCTGCTAAACCCAAAATGCTCATCGATGCATTAAATAATAAAATCTGAAAGATCCTCTAAGTATAAAGTGGCTAAATGCTTGGCTTTATCCTGCATCCCCATAGAACCAAAAGCCCAGTCCATATCGTCTAACTGATCGAATCTGGAGGCACGAGGCAGAAAATTATCGGTACAAATTTGTCTAGCAAAGGTGTTGTTCTTGCCCTGTAAAAACCGAATCACCTCATCTAAAGGCTGTAAATACTGCTTTTTTAGCGCATAAATACGTTCACAATTCTCCGATTGAATAGTATCATTTTCAAAAGCTATTTCAAACAATTCGCGAAAAGTCTTTTCAGAAAAAAGCTCCAGAATAACCTCTATCCCAAGATCCATCTGATAAGAATCTATATTCTTAGTATTTAAAAATCCTTTTAAATATGCCGTGGCAGGGTAGGGCGTATTTAGTTGAGTAAATGGAGGCGTTATTAGTAAGATATCTTTCAAATTAGATTGTTAGAAATAGATCTTTGCAAAGATAGTTTATTGTTCGCCTTTAAGGATTTCTGCGACTGCTAGTTTATAAGCCTTCGAGTTATTTGCTTTTTTAATCTTCTTAAAGGTCTTCTGCGGATTGGAAAACGATTGGGAGAAATACCCCCAAAAGCCCTGCATCTTCATCTTGATAGGGGTAGGGCCAGATAAAGCTGCGTCATACTGCTCATAAATCGTATCATGAAATTCGCTAAATATTTTCCATCTGTCTTTAGGATAATCTAAAGTATCATTCTTGATCATGCTTGGTAAAAATGGATCGGCAATAAGTCCTCTCCCAATCATAAAATGATCTAACATTGGGAATCGCTCCTGCATACTTTTAAAAGCGGCCACTGTGGTGATATCTCCGTTATAATACAATTTATGTTTGGTGTTGTCTACACATCGTTGGAACGCGTCCAGGTCTACACCACCTTTGTATAGTTGTTTTCCAATTCGGGCATGAATTGCTATATTCTTAAGCGGATATTTATCTAAAACCGGTAAGGTCTCCAATATTTCATCGCTATTTTCATAACCCATTCTCATTTTCATGGAAACCAGAATATTGGTCTCAGAATGTGCTCGCTCTAATATATTGTCAATTTTCGCAGGATCATTTATCAAGCCGGAACCCATTCCTCGTTTGGTAACCATAGGATAAGGACAGCCAAGATTCCAGTTGAGCTCTTTATATCCAAGTTCCATCACATATTTTGCTACAAACAAGAATTCTTCGGCATCGTTGGTAATAACCTGTGGAATTACTTCTAAAGTAGTATTGTGCTCTGGTAGAAGATCGCGCTGGTAGGAGTTTTTTACTACCATTTTCCCATCCAGCCGAATGTAAGGCGCATAAAAAGTATCTATTCCGCCAAAATAATGGTGAAAGGCATTCCGAAATCGAAAGTCTGTAAATCCTTGTAGAGGCGAAGAAAGTAAGGTAAAACTCATAGGCTTAATAATGCCCGCAAAGATAGTCGAAATTGCGAGTAAATTATGGTTATGTATATGAGTTGTGTGTAGTTTTTTACTCGATTATTCTTTTTTTTAATTCCATTCTCTCGTGTAAAATTCTAATGATTTCAACACAGTTTTCATTTAAGGTTCGGTAGAAAATTATATGCCGATTCATTTTGATTCCGAATAAACTTGGAGTAATTCCGTCATAAGTTTTTCCTAAAAACGGATTGTCTGCAATTTCTTGACAACTTGAAATTAGCATTTCGTAATATTTGTCGGCTTGATTTTCAGACCAAACCTCGAAAGTATACTCCCAAATTTTAGATAAGTCTTCAACTGCTTTATTCGTCAGTTTAAACTCAGCCATTTGAGTGTTTTTTCGATTTTAGAGATTCGAGATGTTTTTTGGGGTCAAAATCTTGCGAAATTCCACTATCAATTCCATCCTGAATTGCGTTTCTCAAGGCAATTGCTTTACTTTCTTCTTCTTCCAAAAGTCTTAATCCTGCTCGTATAACTTCGCTTACATTTTTAAAACGACCCTCCTTTATCCGGCTCTGTACGAATTGGTCGAAATAATTTCCAAGTGATATTGAGGTGTTTTTGTTCATCTTGATACTATTTAATTCAAAAGTACCAAAAATTGGTATAATATTCAAATTGCACTAAACGAGTTTTATAAAGAGAGTTGAGAATACTAATATAAAATTGTAAGATAATTCTGATTATGAAGCTATATAATCCTTGTATTCAATAAAAAAAGCTTCTAACGGCTGCATGTGCTTATTCAAGAATTCACCTACTTGTTGCCAATGATCTTTGTTATGGATATTCACCGAATCTAACTGTGCATAAAATCTGGATACCTCTTTTCCTTCCGGTAATAAATAATGCTTATCTATTTTTATCTCCTCGAGATATTCAGTTATCAAAATACTTTTTAAAGCATAGATCTTCTCATAGTAATATTCCTGGATCACCTTATCCGGGCTATAGATATCTAAGGAGACTTGAGCAAAATCATTATTAAAAGTGAATTTTAGCTGTACTTCTTTAAGGCCCGTATTGTAAAGCACCCATTTATGAGGATACCTTTTGCCAAAGCTGGTCCAGAATTCTTCTCGTATCTTTTTTGAATTTTCCTTGCTAAACATCTTACATTAAATAAGCTAATATGATTCCTGCAACGATCACTCCCAATTTAGATGCATTGAAAGTATGATTTTTTGAAGCTTCAAAAATAATAGTTGTAGAAACATGTAGTAAGATCCCAATTACGATCGCACTAATATAAGTGGTAATATGATCTGCAATTTCGAAATTTGCAGAGATCCAACTTCCTAAAGGTGTCATGAGTGCGAATAATATTAAAAACAGCGTGACCTTAAGTCTGCTAATTTTAGATTGAATCAAAAAAGCAGATAATATTGCGGCTACCGGAATTTTATGGATCGCTACCCCATATAGCAAGTGTTCTGAAGTATTCAATGGAAATCCTTCCAGAAAAGAATGGATCCCAAGACTAATTAGCAGCAATAAAGGAAATTGAGAGGTGTTCTCATCCTGATGCATATGCCCATGTTCTGCTCCTTTAGATAAGAATTCCAGGATTATTTGTAATAATAAGCCCAACATTATAAAAACTCCTATTTGAGCATTCCCAGATTCATATACTTCCGGCAACATTTCGAAGATGATGATAGATAGTAAATAAGCACCACTAAAGGAAAGCAATAATTTAAATCCTAAAGAGGAATTCGGTTTTAAAAATAGGGCAATTAAAAATCCAATGAGAACCGATAAGAGTGGCAGAATATAGATCATTTAATAAATAACTTTCTTAAGATTAGTATTTACAAGTCGATTTAATAGAATTCTTACGATTCCTCTAAAAATGGGTATTCTGCTCAACATGTAATTGTCATATCGCACAAAAATAACGTATTTTTGCCGTTTAAGAAATGATAGGAATGGATAATAATTTTGATATGGTTGCCAAGACCCTCTTTGGCTTTGAACCAATATTAGCAAAGGAGTTGCGTAATCTTGGAGCAATGAATATTAAAGAAGGGGTGAGGAATGTCCGGTTTTCCGGAGATAAAGGATTTATGTACAAAGCCAACCTTTGCTTGCGTACAGCTATTAAGATCTTGAAACCTTTTTCATCTTTCAGAATCTCTTCTGAAGAGGATCTTTATAATGAAATTAAAAAGATCGCCTGGGAAGATTTTATGGAGGTGAATGATACTTTGGCAATAGATGCAACTGTTCATTCTGAACAATTTACCCATTCTAAATATATCGCTCAGAAAACCAAAGATGCTATTGTAGATAGATTTAGGGAGAAATTTGGGTCTCGCCCGGATGTAGATTTGGATTTTCCTACTTTACGTGTCAACGTTCATATAGAAAAGAATACCTGTAATATATCTCTGGATAGTTCAGGACAATCACTACATAAAAGAGGATACAAAACTGCAACGAATATTGCGCCAATTAACGAAGTTTTAGCGGCAGGGATGTTGCTTTATTCCGGTTGGGATGGACAATGCGATTTTATGGATCCTATGTGTGGGAGTGGTACTATTTTAATAGAAGCTGCCATGATAGCATGTAACATTCCGCCAAACCTGAATAGAAAGGAATTTGCTTTCGAAAAATGGAAAGACTGGGATGTAGATCTTTTTGAAAAGGTGGAAGAATCGGTTCTTAAAAAAGTTCGTGATTTTCATTTTACCATTACAGGCTACGACAAAGCACCTTCTGCAGTAACAAAAGCCATAGATAATATTGAAAACGCGAACCTTTCTGAGTTCATTCAGGTGAAACAACAAAATTTCTTTGAGAGCGAAAAAACTTCCGAAAGACATTTGCATATGGTGTTTAATCCGCCGTATGGAGAGCGTTTAGAAATAGATATGCCTGCATTTTATAAAGAAATAGGGGATACACTTAAACAAAGTTATCCGGGCACCGCAGCCTGGTTTATTACTTCTAATCTGGAAGCAATTAAGCATGTAGGACTTAGACCTACTAGAAAGATCAAAATATTTAATGGGGCTTTGGAGTCTAAACTGCTTAAATATGATATTTATTCAGGGACTAAAAAAGTGCATAAATTAAGGGATCAAGAGGAAGAATAATTGTTTTTGTATTTAACACATTTCACAGGCTCAATGTTACAATTAGAATGTCATTCGGGGTCATAATGTCCTTTCGAGCGGAGTCGAGAAATCTCTTTATACTATAATTATATTTTGTCGAAGGATCTCTTTTAAACAAAATATTTTAGAAGCTGAAACAAGTTCAGCTTGACGACGCTGCTGCATTGTCATTTCGACCAGAGGGAGAAATCTCTTATTTATGAAGAGATTCTTCAACCCGTTGCACTACTTTCAGAAGGACAAAAAGTATCAATGAAAGACTTAATTACTTCTTCGCCTTTTTATAAAGCGGGATGAGGTAAGAAATATTATAACTATAGCCTACTCCAAACTGGCTGAAATCATTGGTCACTCCAAATCCGGGAACATACAGATTTTCCATATTAGAAGGAGTGGTTTCGGTTACTTGTCTTTTAAGTTGGACATTGGCTCCTAAATATAAATTCTGAAACAATTCTACTTTAATACCAGCAATAAGTTCTATCCAACTACCGGTAAGTCCTTTGCTTTCTTGTGGAGTTACTATAACATCAGTTCCGAAGTAAGGTTTTTGTGTGGAAATAGCATAACTCTCTAAAGTCTGAGAAAAAGTGGAAAAGCCATAACGCAACCCAAGAAAGATCACATTTTCCATCCCCGCCCAATTCTCATAGGCATTATAATCGGCGCCCAGTTTAATATAACTTCCCTTACTACTTACACTTAAGTTGTTTTCCCTAAGATCCATTTGCTCATTTCCAAGTTCAGCAGCCAGATAATAATTTTTATAGATCCTGTAATCTCCTAAAAGTTCTAATCCGCTGTAGTCGTCTTGTACCAAAGTTCGTAAAGGCTTGCTGAGGTCTATCCCCACTCGCAACCCATAGCGCTCTTTATATTGAACAGTATCTATAGCAGTTTGAGCCTTGGAGTTTTCTATCCCCAAAAGACAAAATAGGCTAATGAAAAATAGAAATATTTGTGGTTGTTTCATCTTCTATAGTTGATTGTACTACGGTAATTTCTTTTATCCAATTGTTAGCTACCGGATTTTCCGTTTCCAAATTGGCAGCTAAATTCACATAGGTTACCTTAAAACTACAAGCTCTATTAATATAAACCTGATTTCGGCCATAGGTAAATGCTATAACATCTTTATTTCCTTCTGCGGAAGTGGTATCACTGGCAGCACGAGCATTCAAAATAAATTCATACGTAGTTAAATCTACATCGGTGCGCAAAGGAATAGAAATTTCTGAAGCATTTACCCGAGTAAGAAAATTTGAATCTAAACTTTCTGCCTTCACACTTAAATTAATAGGTGACTTAGGTACTTCCTGATCATCAAAATCAAAAAAAGATATTTTTAATAGGGGAGTGGTTAACGTAGATTCCGAACATATGTCATCTCGTTGGCAACTTAAATTAACAAGGAGAAAGAGTCCAAGAAAGATTCCGGGAGCTCTGTATAACTTTATCTTTTTTCCAAACATACTACATTTTCTACATGAAAGGTTTGCGGAAACATATCTACAGGTTGTACTCTGGTAACTTTGTAATGTTCATCTAAAAGTGCCAGATCCCTCGCCTGTGTAGCCGAATTACAGCTAACATATACAATTCGTTGAGGCAAGATACCAATAATTTGAGCAACTACATCTTTGTGCATACCATCTCGAGGAGGGTCGGTAATTATAACATCCGGGTGCCCATGTTCGTTGATGAAATCTTGTGAAAATACTTTTCGCATATCTCCGGCAAAGTACTCGGTATTATCAATATTATTTCGTTTCGCGTTTTCCTTGGCATCCTCAATTGCAACCGGGACCGCTTCTATTCCTATAACTTTCTTTGCTTTTTGAGCCACAAATTGAGCGATGGTTCCTGTTCCTGTATAAAGATCGTACACCAGTTCATTCCCGGTTAATCCCGCGAAATCTCTGGTTACTTTATATAACTCGTAAGCTTGAGCCGAATTGGTTTGATAAAAGGACTTTGCATTGATCTTAAATTTTAGACCTTCCATTTCTTCAAAAATGTGATCTTCTCCTTTATAACAAATCACTTCCTGATCGTAAATAGTATCGTTTCCTTTACCATTAATTATATATTGTAACGAGGTGATCTCTGGAAATGTTTCCGCTAAACTATCCAAAAGTAAGGTTCTCTTTTCCTTGTCTTCAGCAAATAATTGTAGCACAACCATGATTTCTCCTGTAGAAGAAGTACGAATCATAAGGGTTCTTAATAATCCATGCTGATTTCGAGTATTAAAAAATGAGATATCATTTGCAGTTGCAAACTCCTTTACATGATTTCTAATAGCATTACTAGGATCCTGTTGTAAGTGACATTTTTTAATATCTAAGATCTTATCCCACATTCCCGGGATGTGAAATCCTAAGGCATTCTTATCTTCAAAATTTTGTTCACTATTAATTTCATCCAGCGTTAACCAGCGGCTATCACTAAAGGAAAACTCCATTTTATTTCTATAAAAATAGATCTCTTCACTTCCTAGAATAGGATCGATCTCTGGTAATTCTATTTTTCCAAGCCGTTGTAGGTTGTTGGTGATTTCTTGTTGCTTATAAAACAACTGGTGCTCATAGCCCATATGTTGCCATTTACAACCTCCACAGGTTCCAAAATGTTGGCAAACAGGTTCAACTCTTTTTTCCGAAAGTTTATGAAATTTGGTAGCAGTTCCCTCGTAAAAGGACTTTTTCATTTTGGTAGTTCGTATATCTGCAATATCACCCGGCACGGCATTTCCTATAAATACAACCTTCCCATCTGGAGCCTTTGCAATACTTTTTCCTTTAGCCCCGGCATCTAAAATTTCTAATTCTTCGAATACCAGATTTCTTTTCTTTCTTCCCATAGCGCAAAAATAGGATAATTGTGAAGATTTTATAGTGCTCACATTATAAATTTCAGATAACATTTAGTAATTTGCGAGGGTTGAATATTTGGGTGATTTCTCTCCATTATTTATCCAATATTACTACAGGAAAGAAGGAATTGTTAGAATATATATCTTAAAACAGTAAACATGCAATTAGAAAAAGTAACAGCTTCAGATCAGGCCATTAAAATGGAGGACAAACATGGCGCTCATAACTACCATCCCTTACCGGTAGTATTGAGTAAAGGAAAAGGAGTATTTGTCTGGGATGTTGAAGGTAAAAAATATTATGATTTTCTTTCCGCTTATTCTGCAGTAAACCAAGGACATTGTCATCCAAAGATCGTAAACGCGATGCATGATCAAGCTTCTACATTGGCACTTACTTCCCGTGCTTTTCACAATGATATCTTAGGACCATATGAGAAATATGTAACAGAATATTTTAAGTTCGATAAAGTGCTTCCTATGAATACAGGAGCCGAAGCAGTGGAAACAGCTATTAAGATCGCCAGAAAATGGGCTTACGAGCGAAAAGGAGATGAAGAACATAAAGCGCAGATCATCGTTTGTGAAAATAATTTCCATGGAAGAACTACTACGGTAATTTCTTTTTCTAATGATGAGAATGCACGTAAGAACTTTGGACCTTACACTCCCGGATTTATCAAGATTCCATATAATAATATAAATGCACTTAAAGTTGCTTTACAAAGCAACGATAATATTGCAGGGTTCTTAGTGGAACCAATCCAAGGAGAAGCTGGAGTATTTACTCCGGCAGATGATTACATGAAACAAGCAAAAGAATTGTGTAAGCAACACAATGCACTTTTTATTGCAGATGAAATTCAAACAGGGATTGCCCGTACCGGTGGTTTATTAGCTGTTTGTGGAAATTGTGACTGTCAAGGTCATTGTGAAAGACAAGAAACCTATACTAAACCTGATATGTTGATCTTAGGAAAAGCACTTTCTGGTGGAAATTATCCTGTTTCTGCAGTACTTGCAGATAATGCGGTAATGGATGTAATCCAGCCGGGACAACACGGATCTACTTTTGGTGGAAATCCTGTTGCGGGAGCGGTGGCTATAGCTGCTTTAGATGTAGTGAAGGATGAAAATCTAATTCAAAACGCTAGAAAACTCGGGAATCTTTTTAGAAGTGAACTAAATAAATATATCGAACAAACAGATCTTGTGAGCCTTGTGAGAGGAAGAGGATTGTTGAATGCGATAGTTATTAATGATTCTGAAGATAGTTCTACTGCATGGGATATTTGTATGGCGCTTAGAGATAATGGTCTTTTAGCAAAACCAACCCACGGGAATATCATTCGTTTTGCACCGCCATTGGTAATGACAGAAGCAGAATTGTTAGACTGTGTAAGCATCATTGTAAAAACTTTGAAGCAATTTGAAAAATAAGAATTGCATTTTAATGTAAAGTGGGGCCTATCTAAAATTGTATTTAGATAGGCCTTTTTTAATAGTACCAAATAGAATTATATTAAATAAATAGTTGATGGCCAGTATAGAGTTTTTGACATTTTTAGAAGAGTTACTTACCCCAGAAAGAAAAGCCTTGTTCGATAAAGTGATACAGCAGCGAACTAATCATTTAACGGTGGTTACTGAAGATGTTTATCAATTACATAATACAAGCGCAGTAATTAGAAGTTGCGATGTATTTGGGATCCAGAATGTTCATGTGATCGAAGAACAGAAATTAAAAAAGATAGATCGGGAAATTGCCATGGGCGCTCAAAAATGGGTAAGCCTTAATAGGTATGATGATAGCTTGGAATGCATAGCAAGTCTTAGAAAAAAAGGCTATCAAATTATAGCTACCTCCCCAAATGAAGAAGCCATAGAATTATCAGATTTCGATATTACCAAACCCTCCGCTCTTTTTTTAGGCACCGAAAAGGACGGCCTTTCTCAAGAGGTATTGGACAATGCAGACCAGTGTATTAAAATACCAATGGTGGGATTCACAGAAAGTTTAAACATCTCGGTTTCAGCCGCCATTATCTTGCAGGAACTCACCTCCCGATTAAGAAAAAGTAAAGTTTCTTGGGAATTAAGTGATTATGATAAAAATGAGGTTAAATTTGAATGGTTGAATAAAAGTTTTAAAAACTTCGATCAATTGGTTAAGCGCTTTGAGAATTCCTAAATTTTTTTAATTTTATAGCTAATAACAGAAAGTTTACATGACCTTATTTTTTTATATTCTTATTGCCTTTATCACCTTTATAGCATTCTTACATGCTTGGGCAAGAAAGGAGTTCGATATTAGTAGAACAGTTGTAATTAATAGACCTAAGGATGATGTATACAATTTAGTAAGGCAATTAAAAAAGCAACATCATTGGATGCCCTGGTTTAAAAAAGATTACAATGGGGTTCTAAAATTTAATGGAGAAGACGGGAAACCAGGTGCTCTTTTATATTGGAGAAACAACAACAGACTTTTTGAGGGTACACAAAAAACAGTAAAGCTAAACCAAGGTCGTATTATGGAAACCAGGGTGCTGGTATTAAAGCCTGCAAAAATGATATTTCTGGAGTACAAAGGCCTAAAAGAGTTAGACGAAAATAAAACAAAAATGGTTTGGGGAATTCGGGGAGGTCTTAATTTCCCATTTTCTGTAATTGCATTAATACAACCGGTAGACAAAATGTACGGGGAAGATCTGGAACGGGGACTTAAAAACCTAAAGCAATTGCTGGAATATAAACATGAAAAAACCGAAATTAATTAAGTATTAACCTCGGTTTTAATATATTTATTAACTTCTTGAATTATCTCCTCAACACCTTGTATTCCTCATAACACCCACTAATAGCATCTAAAATTTGTAGATCGTTGGCAGTGTTCATAAAATCTTTGGAGTAGTTGCATCTGGCAAGAATTTCTTCGATCTCAGATTCATTTATCTGAAGTACAGCAGCCAATGTTTGCCTGTCGAACTTTGTTTGAAGTAACTTCCTAATTTCATCACTTTCCTTCATTTGTCGCAACTTTTTCATCTGTCGGGGTTTGTTTCCGAAGAGATTATAAAGTCCATCTGCAGGATTAAATATAGCGCCTAATGCTTTTGCAGCGGCTCCGGGAGAATGACTTCCTCCTTCGTATCCAGAATTTAACCCGGAAATACTATAGCGACTATTTTCATAAATAGGGATATTCTTTACATCTATCTCTAAGTAACCGGTAAGAGTGATAGGACTAACAATTACCTCTTCTAAAGCAATCCCCAGTTCCGTCATTTTAACCTTTACAATCCCATATTTTAACCAGTCGTTAGTTACACGAACTTGAATAGTTCTAAATCCTAAATAAGAAAAATATAGGGTGTCATTAACAGTTGCCTGTAATTCAAAATCTCCTTCTGAAGTGGTTGTAGTTCCTTTAACCTGATTTAGGTTAACGATATTTACATTCTCCAGGGGAAGATCGTTGGAAGCATTTAAAACTTTTCCAGTAACAATGTCCTGTGCCTGAAGAACACTGGTAGAACAAAGAATAATTAAAAATGAAAGGATGGGTAGTAACCTCATAAAAGTAAAATACATTGGGAGGAATGTATAGTAATAACTATACCAAACTCCTCCCAATGGGTATTTATTTATGATCTATTAGATTTTCTGCGATTCACAGAACTAGAAATGCTCTTTTTTCTGCTTCCGCTTCTTCCTGAAGATTCGCTGGAATTTCCAGAATCACTAGATCTTCTTCTGCTGGATCCTTCTGAAGGTTTATCAGATCTTCTTCCTCTAGATTCAGACGAACTATCGCTTCTTCTAGATTTAAAGTCTCCACCGCTTTTACCGCGACTTCTGTTGCGATCACCGCCACCAGAAGATCTTCTTCCGCCGCCACCGCGACCAGTGTCTTGAGAAACTTCTACATTAACGCTTCTTCCTTGATGTTGTACATTTTCGAAAGCAGCAATAACCTTTTCAGCCATCTCAGTACTAGTGTTGAAGAAAGAGAAACTTTCTTTTACATCTACTCTGGAAACATCATCTCTTCCAAGATCCAATGTTTCTTTAAGATAATCTTTAAGGGACATCCAATCGAAATCATCCTTAGTTCCAACATTTATGAAATAACGAGTGCTATCTCCATTAGAACCAGATGAATCTCTATCTCTGGAATTTGAAACTTTAGAATTAAGATCTGATGCGTTCTTGTAATGGTTGAAGAATCTGGTAAATTCTACAGAAAACACCTTTTTAATGATCTCTTCCTTCGTTAAACCTTCCAAAACCTCTTCTATACTTGGTAGATAAGGGTCTATATCATGATTTATCGTAGTATTCTTTATATCGTTTGCCAAGTGAAAAAGCTGAACTTCACAAATTTTCATTCCATCTGGAATTTCTTTTTGTTCGAAGTTTTTCTTTATAATTCGCTCTATACTCTTGATCTTTCTAAGTTCACTTTTAGAAACGATAACCATTGAGATACCAGTTTTCCCGGCTCTTCCAGTTCTACCACTTCTGTGTGTATAGATCTCTGGTTCATCAGGTAGTTGGTAATTGATAACGTGAGTAATATCATCCACATCAATTCCACGAGCGGCAACATCTGTTGCAACCAACATTTGGATCTGGCGGTTTCTAAAACTCTTCATTACCATATCACGTTGGTTCTGACTTAGATCTCCGTGTAAAGCTGCAGCGTTATAACCATCTTCTACTAAGTTCTCGGCAACTTTTTGAGTATCTCTCTTTGTTCTACAAAAGATCACAGAGAAAATTTCCGGATTAGCATCTGCTAATCTCCTTAAAGCGGCATATCTATCGCGAGTATTCACTAGATAATACTCATGAGAAACATTAGAAGTACTTTCATTCTTGTTTCCAACGGTAATTTCTATTGGGTTACGCATGAATTTTTTAGCAATAGTCGAAACCTCTCTTGGCATCGTAGCTGAAAATAACCACGTGTTCTTTTCATTTGGAGTATAAGACAAGATATTTGTAATATCTTCAAAGAATCCCATATTCAACATTTCGTCTGCTTCATCCAAGATGCAGTACTCAATTTTCGAAATATCAACCAGCTTACGCTTGATCATATCCTGCATTCTACCCGGAGTGGCAACAATTACTTGTGCACCACGACGAATTTGCTGGGCTTGATCTGTAATGCTTGCTCCACCATAAATAGCTACTGTATTTAATCCTGGAGTAAACTTTGCATAATTTTTAAGCTCATTTGTAATTTGTAAACACAATTCCCTGGTAGGGGAAAGAATTAATCCTTGTGTATGCTTACTTTGTGCGTTGATCTTGTGGATGAGTGGAAAACCAAAAGCGGCGGTTTTTCCTGTACCTGTTTGGGCAAGTGCAACCATATCGGTGTCTTCTTGCAATAAAATCGGAATCGCTTTTTCCTGTACCTCACTCGGCTCTGTAAAGCCCATTTCCTCAACAGCTTTAAGTATGGCAGGATTTAATCCTAATTGTTCAAATTTATTCATATAAAATTTTAATAAGTTGCAAAGGTACGATTTCCTTTAC
>JAGXIJ010000129.1 GCA_024635675.1 Gillisia sp. | reverse complement strand
GTTTTTCCAAATGCTTAATCGCATTGTGCATATTTTCTTCTGTACTTTCTAGAATAAAACTTAATTCCTCGTTCATATCATTAAAACTTTAATTGAAAAAAGGCTATTTCTTTTAACTTGATCTATTTATAAATTTACTTTGGTACCTATATTTTCTCCGGTAACTACTTTTAAAAGGTTTCCCGAATTATTCATATCAAAAACAATAATTGGCAATTCATTTTCTTGACTCAGGGTAAAAGCGGTTGTATCCATTACCTTCAATCCTTTACGAATTACATCATCGAAAGTTATAAAATCGAATTTTGTGGCCTCCTTGTCTTTTTCAGGATCTGCGGTATAAATGCCATCAACTCTTGTTCCTTTCAAAATAACATCTGCATGGATCTCAATTGCTCGTAATACTGCAGCAGAATCTGTTGTAAAATACGGGTTTCCGGTTCCTCCTCCAAAAATAACAACTCGCCCTTTTTCTAAATGGCGAATGGCTCTTCTTCTTATAAAAGGTTCTGCAACCTCATTTATTTGTATTGCAGATTGCAATCTGGTTTGGATTCCAGCATCTTCCAGAGCTCCTTGTAAGGCAAGCCCGTTAATTACAGTTGCGAGCATTCCCATGTGATCGCCTTGCACCCTGTCCATTCCTTTACTTGCACCTGAAACACCTCTAAAGATATTTCCACCTCCTATTACGATAGCAACCTCCACACCTTTATCTATCACGGTTTTTATTTCCTGTGCGTATTCGGCCAAACGATCAGGATCTATCCCGTATTGTCTCTCGCCCATTAATGCTTCGCCTGATAATTTAAGAAGAATTCTTTTGTAGTGCATATCCTGTTTATAGATGAATGGTGCAAATATAGACAATATCTTAAATTGTGGAGAATCTCTGGAGCCCTATTGTAATTAACAATTATTATTTAGAGTAAATTTAAGTTGAAGCGCCTGTTAAGGCTACAAATAAAGGGGATTGATCATTTTATTCTTAGAGACTGACAAGTATAAAATGGCTGGGTTTTTGCTATATTTGACACTAAAGAACATCAAATAATAAAAAAATGATTGGATATTATATAATTGCCGGACTCCTATTTTTAGTGAGTTGGTATGTGAGTAATAAATTAAAGAGCAAATTTAAAAAGTACTCGAAAGTTCATCTCCAGAATGGGATGAGTGGCAAAGAGATCGCTGAAAAAATGCTTTATGATAATGGGATATCAGATGTGAAAGTAATTTCTACACCCGGGATGTTATCAGACCATTACAATCCGCAGAAGAAAACTGTAAATTTAAGTGAGAGTGTTTATTCGCAACGAAATGCCGCTTCTGCTGCTGTTGCCGCACATGAATGTGGTCACGCAGTACAACACGCACAAGCATATAGTTGGTTAAGCATGCGAAGTCAATTAGTACCTGTGGTAAGCGTAGCCTCTAAATTTTCTACCTGGGTGATAATGGGAGGGTTCTTATTAATGGCTTTTACTTCTTTGGGAAGCACGGTTTTATTAATTGGGATCCTACTGTTTGGGATGGGAACTTTATTTAGCTTCGTGACCTTACCTGTAGAATACGATGCGAGTAAAAGAGCTTTGGTGTGGTTAGAAAATGAAAACATGTTAACGGCAGCAGAACATGATGCTGCAGAAGACTCCCTTAAATGGGCCGCCCGCACCTATGTTGTGGCTGCAATTGGATCCTTAGCTACCTTACTTTATTTCGTGAGTATTTATTTAGGAAGAGATTAAGGATTTAAAAATTTTTTAAATAAAAAAGAGGCATTGTAAATTACAATGCCTCTTTTTTTTAGATGCTAAGATTTATACTTTTATCTGTCTCTTTATTTGCTGATCTAAAGAAATAAAAGTTTCTGTTCTGGAGACTCCCTCGATGGCTTGAATATTCTTATTTAGAACATTCATAAGATGCTCATTATCTCTACATAAGATCTTTAAAAATATAGACCAGTTTCCTGTAGTGTAGTGGCATTCTATCACCTCTGGAATCGCGCTGAGTCTTTTTACAGCTTGAGGATTACTTACCGCTTTATCTAAATAAACACCCACAAAGGCTAAGGTTTTAAAACCTAAAACCCTTGGGTTTATCATAAGCTTTGAGCCTTCAATTAAGCCTGCTTTTTCTAGTTTCCTTAATCGTTGGTGAATCGCAGCGCCACTTATGCCAATGCTTCGTGCAATTTCAAGAATGGGTTTTCGCGCATCTTCCATCAAGTAATTAAGAATGGTCTTATCTATACCATCAATTGTAACTTGGTCATCTACATATTTCATTTGTTCAGGTTGTTAAGTTTGGGGCTTAAAAATTACTGTTATTTTAATCAATTCCCAACTCCTCCAAACGGATTATAACCTAAATAATCTGATTCCCTTTCTTTAAACACAATTCCATGAGATTCTAACTCCTCTAATATAGGGGTGTATACCTCTTTTGTAATAGGGATTTGAACCCCGGGAGTGGTTATTTTTTTATTCAAAATACCTAAGGTTGCAATGGCAACCGGTAAACCAACTGTTTTAGCCATGGCAGTAATACTTTGATCTTCTCCAATTAAAACCATGGTAGAATCTATTTGCTTTTTCTCCCCATTTAGTTCGTATCCAAATTTATGGTACATCACGATCATATCTTTATCATCTTCGGCAAGTGTCCATTTATCTGATAATATTTTTTGAAGAGCTTGGGCTGGAGTAGCATTTTCTAATCCTATTTTCTTGTCTTTGTTGAAAAGATCTAGTTCCACCAACTTATCCCACATAATATCATCCTGGTCTATTTTTAGGTTATGCCGAAGTTTTAGCTCCACAGTATCTGTTGGAGAATAGGGCAGAAAGGAATTAATGAAATCCCTATTGCTCATATTCATGGTGTCCTGCATAGTATAGGTGTCATCTGTTAATCCTAGCTGAACAAACATATTCCAAGCCCTACTAAATCCAACCCGTCTTATAGTTCCTCTATATAGAGTGAGAATATCTTCCAAGCCATAAATGCTTCGATAGTCTAAAGAGTTTCTATTGGCATAGCCTTCAAATTTACCATGACCTTCTACTTCTAAAAATTCTGTTCTTCGGAATAAACGGTGGTAAGGAATGTATTTATATTTTCCTTCCTGAATAAATTCAGCTACACCACCCTGACCCGCAACAACCACGTTTCTTGGATTCCATGTGAACTTATAGTTCCAAAGATTAGTGTCGCTTTCTGGAGCTACAAGCCCGCCGGTAAAGGATTCAAAAAGAATCATTTTTCCGCCTTTATCCCGAATTCTATCTATTACCTGCATAGCACTCATATGGTCAATGCCTGGATCCACGCCAATCTCATTCATAAAGATGAGTCCATTTTCTTTCACTTCTTGATCTAAAGCCTTCATCTCCTTGCTTACATAAGAAGCGGTTACAAGTGATTTTTTATACTTAATGCAATCTTTGGCAGCTTCTATATGAAATCTTGCAGGTAACATAGAGATCACGATATCGGCCTCTTTAATCGCATCCTCTCTGCTCTCCTTATTAAAAACATCCAAAACAATTGCCTTGCATCTTTCGTGATCCTGGCATAGTTTTTTTGCTTGCTCTATATCCAGGTCTCCTATAGTAAGAAATAAGTTTTCGGATTCTGATTTTTTAAGTAAATAGGAAATAAGTACCGATGTAGATTTTCCGGCACCAATTATTAATATTTGTCGCATATTAAATTTTCTTAATTAGTTTTGTAAAGGTTAAGGGACGAATGTAATTAAATGTTTACACTAATAAAATTAAAGCATGGAGAGAAAATATTTTATTGCAGGGTTTGCCTTCGGACTTTTAGGGATAGTTATTGGTGCTTTTGGGGCGCATGGATTAAAACCATTATTATCTCCAGATTCTTTTATTTCTTTAGAAACCGGAATAAGATATCAGATCTATCATGCCTTATTATTCTTGTTATTGGGGTTGTTCTTAAGATCTGGATACCAATTCTCTAAATGGATCTTTTATTTACTAATTTTTGGCGTGATTTTGTTTAGCGGCTCTATTTATTTGTTGGCCACAAACGAATTAACCACCATCAATTTTAAAGCTATTGCCTTGGCTACACCTTTGGGAGGCAGTTTATTAATTCTAGGCTGGGTGTGGCTATTAGTTCATTTTTTAAAGTTAAAAAAGAAATAAATTAGCCTGATTTCTGTAGCTATCAATATAAGTTTCTTTACTTTTGTACGCCTAAACAAACACACAACTTAAATTTTTATGTTGGCAAATAAGCAAACTACGAAATCGATATCGTTAGAAAAATACGGAATTAACAACGCTACTGCTCACTATCAACTATATCCACAAGAATTACATAAGATAACTTTGGAAAAAAACCAAGGGGTTGAGTCGGCTAGCGGTGCTTTAGCCGTTAATACTGGAGAATTTACAGGAAGATCTCCTAAAGATCGTTTTTTGGTAATGGATGAAGAAACCAAAGATAAAGTTTGGTGGGGAGATATTAACATTCCTTTTGATTCTTCAAAATTTGATGCGTTATATGACAGGGTCGTAGATTACCTTTCAGAAAAAGAAATTTATGTACGTGATTCTTACGTTTGTGCAGATGAGAATTATCGTCTTAACATTCGTGTGATCAACGAATATCCTTGGTCTAATTTATTCGCTTATAATATGTTTTTAAGGCCAGAGGAATCTGAACTTAAAAATTTTAATGAAGATTGGATCGTTGTAAATGCTCCCGGCTTTAAAGCAGATCCTTCTATAGATGGAACTCGACAAGCGAATTTTTCAATTTTAAATTTCACAAAGAAAATTGCCCTAATCGGTGGAAGTGGATATACAGGGGAAATTAAAAAGGGAATTTTTTCAGCTTTAAATTTTATACTTCCTGTGCATAAAAATGCACTTCCAATGCATTGTTCCGCAAATATAGGTGTAGATGGAGATACTGCTATTTTCTTTGGACTTTCCGGAACCGGAAAAACAACATTATCTGCAGATCCAAAACGTAAACTTATTGGAGATGATGAACATGGGTGGACAAAAGAAAACACAATTTTCAATTTTGAAGGTGGATGTTATGCGAAAGTGATTAACCTTTCAGAAGAAAATGAGCCTGATATTTTTAATGCCATTAAGCCAGGAGCAATCCTGGAAAACGTGGTGTTAAAAGAGGACGGGAATGTGGATTTTGGAAATACTTCAATAACTCCCAATACACGTGTTAGTTATCCTCTAAACCACATTAAGAATATTGCACTTCCTTCTATCGGGAAAAATCCTAAAAACATATTTTTCTTAACCGCAGATGCTTTTGGAGTATTACCTCCAATTAGCAAGCTTAATCCTGCTCAGGCCGCATATCACTTTATGAGTGGATATACTGCTAAAGTAGCGGGCACCGAAGCCGGAGTAAATGAACCACAACCAAATTTCTCAGCATGTTTTGGAGCACCTTTTATGCCATTACATCCTGCAGAATATGCGGAAATGTTAAGCAAGAAGATGAAAGATGCTAATGTAAATGTGTGGTTAGTAAACACCGGTTGGACTGGCGGGGCATACGGTACAGGAAGTAGAATGAAGTTGAAATATACCAGAGCAATGATCGAGTCTGCTTTGAACGGTAAATTGGCAGATGTGGAATTTTCACAACATCCTATTTTTGGTTTAAATATGCCTGTAGAATGTGATAACGTGCCAAGTGAGATCTTAAACCCTAGAAAAACATGGAGCAATAAGGAGGCTTATGATGCTAAGGCGATGGAACTTGCTAATTCATTTAAGGCTAACTTTAAAAAATATGAAGACAATTCTAATAAGGAGATTCTGTCTGGAGGTCCTATTGTGTAATTGACAAAATATAACGAATTAAAAACCCGGTAATTTCAGAAATTATCGGGTTTTTAATTCGTTATAAATAGTAGAACTATTTATTTCTTATTAGCTTCTTTAATGTACTTCTGCAAAGCCATCGTCATCGATGGAGTCTCAGGAGTTGGCGCTTTAATATTGCAAACCAAACCATTTTCTTTTGCAGCCTTAATGGTAGTATTTCCAAAAACCGCGATCTTAGTGTCTTTTTGTTCGAAATCGGGGAAGTTCTCAAAAAGAGATTTTATTCCGCTAGGGCTAAAGAACACAAGAATATCGTAAGTAACATTTCTTAAATGTGAAAGGTCACTAACTACCGTTTTATAAAATACAGCCTGTTTCCATTCTACACCTAATTTATCCAATATCTTGGGAACATCTGGCTTCAACATATCTGAAGCCGGTAAAAGGAATTTTTCGTTCTTATATTTTTTGATAAATGGGGATAACTCTTGAAAAGTACGTTTCCCTACATATATTTTTCGCTTTCTATAAACCACATATTTCTGTAAATAATATGCTACCGCTTCACTTAAACAAAAATACTTAAGTGTGTCTGGCACTTTATAGCGCATTTCTTCCGCTATTCTAAAAAAGTGATCTACAGCATTTCTACTAGTTAGTATGATAGCAGTATAATTTGTAAGGTCTATTTTTTGCTGCCTAATGTCCTTGGAGTTTACTCCCTCAACATGAATAAACGGTATGAAATCAATTTTTACTCGTTGTTTTTCTTCCAACTCAAAATAGGGTGAATTTTCTATTTTAGGCTCAGGCTGAGATATTAAAATTGTTTTCACTTTCATATAGTTATAAATTTAGAATTCTTGGTATTCAGTAATTCTTAGTACTCCGTAATTAGGGTATACAAAATAACATAAGGGGCAATTTCGAGAGCGCAAATGTACAAAATAAAATAGAACCAATAACGGGACATCAAGTCCAGGTTTTTTTTGACGATTGCATAGAAAGTGTAGGAAATTGCTAGAATTATTATTCCAATAATTACATAATAAAGTGGCACGCTAGGGATATCGCTATATATAAGAAACAATGTTAATCCAAAGATAATCAGGGAGATAAAATTGAGGTAGGTAAGTTTTTGGAATATGTAAGTATCTATAATTTCATCTATATCAAAAACGTTAGCAATAATTTTTTCTACGGTAGTTTTCAATAAAAGAATAAACCCATAGGCAGTAATTATTCGTAATAAAAGAGATCCCGGATTTTCTAAAGTTAGTGTGGTTAGAAGTCTAAATGTTAAAAAAATGAATAAAGAAACACTTAGAATGTGGACGGTGAGCATTATTACATTAAACCCAAATAAGAGTTTATGTTCTTTACTTTTTATTATTAAAAATTTCCCCGAAGCAGCAAGAGAGGAAAAATCTTCGAACCTACTTTGAAATAAGGTCTTAGCTAGAGTTAATAATAATAACACCAATAGAATAATAATGGTAAGTAAGTCGTTTGAGGATATATATCGTTCTATTGCTTCCAATTACAAATTTTTACAAATGTATAATTAATACGGGGAAAGTTGGAAGTAAAATTAATCTTGTAAAGGACAAAAATGGTTACATTTGCCCAAAATTTCATGTATGTCTAATGGGATAATTATTATACCCACTTTTAACGAAATTGAAAACATCGAGCGTTTGGTTAGGAACATATTTTCCTTACAGCGTAAATTTCATATTTTGGTGGTAGATGATAATTCTCCAGATCAGACTGGTGCTAAGGTTAAGGAGCTTCAATCTGAGTATTTTGGTTCGTTATTTTTAGAAGAAAGAGAAGGAAAGCAAGGGCTGGGATCAGCGTATATTCATGGTTTTAATTGGGCCTTGGCTCGTAACTATGAGTATGTTTTCGAAATGGATGCCGACTTTTCGCATAACCCTAATGATCTTATCCGGTTGTATAATACTTGTGAGAAAAACGGAGCAGATTTGGCTATAGGCTCTAGATATGTAACAGGAGTAAATGTTATTAACTGGCCAATGAGTAGGGTGTTGCTTTCGTGGCTGGCTTCAAAATATGTTCAACTTATAACAGGAATGAACATTCACGATACAACAGCGGGTTTTGTTTGTTATAAAAGAAATGTTTTAGAAGTTATAGATTTAGATAAAATACAATTTGTTGGGTATGCATTTCAGATAGAAATGAAATTTAAAGCATACCTGCAAAATTTTGACATAAAAGAAATTCCGGTAATTTTTACCGACAGAACAAAGGGTAGCTCTAAAATGAGTGGTGGAATTATTTCTGAAGCAGTGTTTGGAGTAATTAATATGAAATTAAAAAGTCTTTTTAATAAGACATCAAAATAATGAAGAAGGTATTAATTAAAAACGCACGAATTGTCAATGAAGGGACAATTAAGGTGGGGGATGTATTTATTGAAGATGGAATAATCGTTGAAATAGCAGATAGTATAAGTGCTAAATCTCCAGATCTTACCATAATCGACGCCGAAGGAAATTACCTTATTCCCGGAATTATAGACGATCAGGTTCATTTTAGAGAGCCGGGCTTAACTCATAAGGAAACTATAGAAACAGGATCCCGCGCGGCAATTGCAGGGGGTATAACCTCTTTTATAGAGATGCCAAATACCAATCCGCAGACTACAACTATTGAAAAGTTAGAGGAAAAATTTGAACTTGCAAAGAATTCCTCTTATGCCAACTATTCTTTTATGTTTGGAGGGACTAACGATAACCTTGAAGAGATCTTAAAGGTGGACCCTAAAACTACTGCGGCTCTAAAACTTTTCTTAGGTTCTTCTACTGGCAATATGTTGGTAGATGATGCAAAAGTATTGGAACAGATCTTTTTAAAATCTCCTTTGATGATTGCGGTTCACTGTGAAGATGAAGCAACTATTCAAAAGAATTTAGCCGAATGTGTAGAACGTTATGGGGATGATATTCCAATTGAACTACATTCCAAGATTCGAAGCGAAGAAGCGTGTTATATCTCATCTTCCAAGGCTGTGGCACTTGCAAAGAAGACCGGTGCAAAGTTACATGTTTTCCATATTTCTACAGCAAAGGAATTAAAGTTGTTCGACAATAAATTGCCTTTAAAAGATAAAAAAATCACTGCCGAAGTGTGTGTGCACCACTTATGGTTTAATGATTCCGATTATCAGAAAAAAGGAACCTTTATAAAATGGAACCCTTCAATTAAGACTAAAAAGGATCAAGATGCTTTATTGAAGGCATTGTTAAATGATCAAATAGATGTAATTGCTACAGATCATGCGCCTCATACAAAAGAGGAAAAGCAAAACGTATATACTAAAGCACCTAGTGGAGGACCATTGGTGCAACACGCTCTTCCTGCAATGTTACAAATGCACCACCAGGAAAAGATAAGTCTGGAAAAAATAGTTGAAAAGATGTGCCATAATCCTGCTATTTTATTTCAAATTGAAAAACGCGGATTTATTAGAGAAGGTTACAAGGCCGATCTGGTTTTAATAGATCTAAATGCCCCGTGGGCAGTGCAGCCAAGTAATACGGTTTATAAATGCGGTTGGTCTCCATTTGATGGGGTTACATTTAAATCTAGAGTTACTCATACTTTTGTGAATGGCCAATTAGTTTACAATAACTTCAAATTCATGCCATTTACTCCAGTTGCAGAGCAATTAACATTTGATAGAAAATAGAAATCCATGAAGTTTGTAACAGTATTTATAATTGCTTGTTTCTTTTGGTCTTGTCAGAATATTGAGGAGATCAAGAAGCCAGATAATTTAATACCGGAAGCAACGATGGTGGATGTTCTTACAGAATTGAATTTATTGAATTCTGCAAAGAATTATAATAAGCGAATTCTGGAAGAAACGGGGATTCAGCCGGATACTTACCTTTATTCAAAATATAAGATCGATAGTTTACAATTGGCAGAAAGCACTTCCTATTATGCTAAAAAGTATGAGAAGTTCGAGGGAATATTTCAGAAGGTAAAGCAAAACCTGGAAACTATGAAAGCCAAGCTGGAGGTTATTCGCGAAGAAGAACAGCGAATTACCGATTCTATAAGGGCTTTAGAGGTTGAAAAGGATACTACAGCTTTAGATTCTCTTAAAAAACCAGAACCACGATTAATTAATAGTCTTGGTGCAGAGCCACCACGAGGAGTTATTAATTATTAAGAATACTCTTTTCTATATATTTTACCCGTTTCTTTTATAACCTCATTCATAGGTAAAAAACTAAATCCAATCTTTTCTTTCGCTTTATCATTGCTGTAATAACTATGCTTAAAGAGAGATTTATAATCGTTTTTTGAAAGTTGTTTATCTGCTCCCCAAAGTATATGAGCAAAACCTTGATAAACCCAACCAATAAAGACCATCCATGGTTTTAAAGAGTTTTGAGGAGATTTTTTATGAATACTTTCTGCTACTAATTCCAACACCGATTTAAAACTCAGATTTTCTGAAACCAAGATAAACTGCTCATTTTCTATGGAGGAATCCATAAGAAGGATAGAAGCTTTAGACACATCCATCACACCTACAAAACCGGTGGTTTTCGGGAAATGATAGTTTAGTCCTTGATCAATTTTTTTGAATAATTGCCCGCTGCCATTATTCCAGAACCCGGGTCCAATAATTACTCCGGGATTTACAATTACTGTTCTAAGCCCTTCTTGCGTGCCTCTCCAAACTTCTATTTCTGCTCCATATTTTGAAATCGCATAATCGCTATGTTCTTTCTCAGGATACCACGTAAAATTCTCAGTAATTTGATCTTCTCCTAAAGCAAGATCCATAGTTGCGATAGAGCTTATATGGCAAAGTTTTTCAACATTGAATTTTATACAGGAATTTACAATATTTGCGGTTCCTTCTATATTGGTAGTTCTTAGTTTTTTTGTGTTGGAAGTATTAAAAGATACTATCGCAGCACAGTGATAGACATATTTTATGTCTTTGAATGCCTCATTAAGAGAAGGAATATCTAAAATATTTGCTTCAACCCAATCAATAGAATCGAATAAAAAAGCGGCTTCTTTAGCTGGAACATAATAGGAAAACACTTTTTTTACGTCTGGAAGTTTGCTTGCGTTCCTATAGATCGCCTTAACTTTTTTTCCAGATTTTACTAAATCCAAAAGCAAATGTGAGCCTACCAGTCCTGTGCCTCCTGTAACTAATATCATAAGGTAAATATAGCTAATTCAACTTAGGAAAAATGACAGTTATTGGTATCTTTACCGCTGTTTAATATCACTTATCGCAATTTATATTTATGCGATTGAATGTAATATAGCGTGGTTAACAAAGAGATTTGAAGCATTAATTATTTAAGATAAGAAACCTATGAATTTTGTTAAGGAAATTACCTGGAGAGGCATGATGCACGACGTTATGCCCGGAACCGAAGAGCACTTGCTGGAAGAAATGCGTGCTGCTTATATTGGTTTCGATCCTACTGCAGATTCCTTACATATTGGTAATCTGGTACCTATTATGTTATTAGCTCATTTTCAACGTTGTGGTCATAAGCCTGTGGCATTAGTAGGTGGAGCAACAGGAATGATAGGAGATCCTTCAGGGAAATCCAGCGAGCGTAACCTTTTGGATGAAGCTACTTTAAGACACAATCAGGAATGTGTAAAAAATCAACTTTCTCAATTTTTGGATTTTTCTTCCGGAGAAAAGAACGAAGCACTTCTTGTTAATAATTACGATTGGATGAAGGAGTTTTCGTTTTTGGATTTTATTCGAGACGTAGGAAAACACATCACAGTTAATTATATGATGTCTAAAGATTCTGTAAAAAATAGGATTTCCGGAGACGATACAGTGGGAATGTCTTTTACAGAGTTCACATATCAACTTGTGCAAGGTTATGATTTTGTTCATTTATACAGAAATCAAGGTTGTACCCTACAAATGGGAGGAAGCGACCAGTGGGGAAATATCACTACCGGAACAGAACTTATTAGAAGAATAGGAAACGGAAAAGGTTTTGCTCTTACCTGTCCATTAATTACCAAGAGTGATGGAAGTAAATTTGGTAAGAGTGAAGGTGGTAATGTTTGGCTGGATCCAAATAGAACCTCTCCTTATAAATTTTACCAATATTGGTTAAACACCAGCGATGAGGATGCCGAGAAATATATAAAGATCTTCACCTTTTTAGATCAAAAAACTATAGAGGATCTTATAACGCTACATAGTGTAGAACCACATTTAAGACTTCTTCAAAAACGTTTAGCAGGAGAGGTTACTATTACTGTGCACGGGAAAGAAGATTTTGACAATGCTGTAAAGGCCTCTAATGTTTTATTTGGAAAAAGTACGGCAAGTGATTTTAGAAGTTTAAATGAAGCTACCTTTTTAGATATTTTTGAGGGGGTGCCCCAAGCAGAAATTGAAAGAGCAGATATAGATGCAGGTTTAGATATGATTGCTGCTTTAGCCGCAAAAACCGGGTTTTTAAATTCTAATGGAGAAGCAAGAAGGGCGCTAAAAGAAAACTCTATCTCTGTTAATAAAGAAAAAGTAGGAGAAGATTATCTTATTTCTACCTCCGATCTTATTAATAACAAATATGTAATTTTAAATAAAGGGAAACGAAATACCTATATATTAAGAGTGGTGTAAATACAAAAGCCCTTAAACAGGATATGTTTAAGGGCTTTGCAACTAACTAACCAATTTATATGAAAAAACTCATATGATATATTGTAAACAAAAACCTAACCAAAAATTATGTTTACAGTTATTAGTTCGAAAAAATAATATTTCATTACACTTTAATTGAAAGAATTTACTGATATTTTTTGGAAGTCAAGGAACAGAGAATGCCCTAGAGGACCATTAAATTACATCCTCTTATATCACTGTTATCAAACCTTCCCATAATTTCTATTGAATTATTTTCTCTCTTTTTTCCAAGATCTTGAGTGGCAATAAAAGAGCAGGAATTAATATTGGCAAGATCTATAATATTTATACCGCCAGTATTATTATTTTTTAGGTACGATAGCGCATCCTCCGGATCGCGAATCAAGATTTTCATCCAGGGAGGGCAATTAAAAATTCCATTTCCAGCTGAATATGCCTGCGATAATAACTCTGTCATTCCATATTCGCTATGGATAGTATTAACACCAAAGCCCTTTTTTAGAATGCTGTGAAGTTCCTCTCTAATCATTTCCTTACGGCGTCCCTTCATTCCGCCGGTTTCCATAACAATGGTGTTTTTTAGAGCAAATTGAAAATCTTCTACAAGATCTAATAAAGCAAACGAAACTCCAATAAGTAATACTTTTTGATCGCTACTATCAAGAGAGATCAATTTGGACTTTAATTCAGATAAATTATTTAAATAAAATCCGCTATCAGAATGATTGCTTTGTTCAATTAAATGCTGGGCCATGTAAATTAAAGAAGATCCTTCACGCTCCAGATAAGATGGTAACAATGCTAGAACTACATAGTCTTCTATATTTCCATAAAATTGCCTAAAACCTTTATTAAAACTCTGTTCATATATATATAGATCTGTTACATGATGTTTACTGGTTTTGTCACCAGTTGTTCCGCTACTTGTAAATGTCTTTTGAATATCAGCATCAGAAGAAATAATATGGTGACTTTTGAAAAGATCTATAGGTAAAAAGGGAATTTCTTCAATAGTATTTACCTGTTTGGGGGACTTTTTAAGTAAATCTGAAAACTTTCTATAAACCAGATTGTAATTATACTGATATCTGAAAGTTTCTAGAGCAACTTCATTGAAATCTTGTTCAGAAGAAATAGAAAAAATCTTTTCTGGATTCATTATCGGGTTTTGAAGAAAATGAGGATAAAGGTAGAAATAAAAAAAGCTTCTAAGAATAGAAGCTTTTAATTATATAGTATTGAATTTACCTGACAACCAGTTTTCTGGTGGCTTGGGTAATTCCTTCTCTTATTTTTAAAATATAAATACCGGGAGTTAATTCTGAAACGTCTAATTCTTTACCGGACATTCGGGAAATTAGAACTTTCTTACCAAGTACATTATAAATCTCTACTTCTTTAGTTTGATTTTTGTTGGAAGTAATATATACTTTGCTTCCAACCACAGGGTTAGGGTAAATAGAAAGACCCTCAATAGGGTTTTCTGTATTAAACGCAGGTAGCGTTGTGTTCTGAGCTATTACCCGCGGGCTAAATAGAAGAAAACTAACCAAAAATAAACTTAAGATGTAGAATTTTTTCATGTTTTTTACGTTGCTTAATGTAAATCTACAATAAATTATTCAAAAATGATACCACTAATT
>JAGXIJ010000128.1 GCA_024635675.1 Gillisia sp. | reverse complement strand
TCTTTATTATATCGCTTAGCTAATGCCTTAATTAGGGCATTTTCCTTTGGAGTTGCTCTGGATACGTTTTTCAAAGCCTTTTGTACTGCCTCATAGGCCTCTTTTTTTCTAGTATCATCTGGAAAAGGATCGTTGATGTTTGGTCCCAAGGCATAGGCTTGTCCCCAATACCCCATTGCAGATTCCGGGTCTAATCTTGATGTTTCCATAAAGGATCTATGAGATTCAGCATGATTAAAACCATAGGCCAATTTTAAACCCTGATTGAAGAAATCCTGAGCTTCCTTATTGGATGTAGTAATATTGAAATTATGATTTCCAAGATTTTTAAAGAATGGAGCAATTTGTCTTGTAGTATCCACATTTTCCAGCATGAATTTAGCCGGAGTACATTTAACGAAATTGTATGCTATTAGAGGAGAGGCTTTTGCTTCTATTTGTATGGCTTTTCTAAAGAATAAAAATGCCAGAATCAGTAAAATAAGCGTTACAACTACTAAAACCCACTTTGTCTTCATGATCTTAAATTTAAATTTTACAAAACTTTTGAAATTTTTGAGATAATTAAATTTGTGGGGAAAAATTGCTAGGGTGAGGGTGAAAATTAATTAATAAAACAACTATTAAAATTACTGTATTTCAATTCGAAATCATAATTTAAGATGAAAATTAGGTAGGTGAACACATATTTTTATATTTCATCTTTAAGGTTTAAATTTTTTTATTAGAAAATGTTTTCTAATAAAAAAATAAGAATAACACCCTTAATTAACTCATTTTCAGGTAAATTCATAGGGTACAAGAATTATTTTAATTCAAAGCTATACTATGATCACTTCTCCAGAACCAGTTAGTGTTTTACCAAATGCCATTGAAGAAGTACATGCATTTTGGATAGCAGGAGGTAGTTGCGATGGTTGTTCTATTGCAGCTGTTGGTGCTTCCAGTCCATCTGTAGAAGATCTTATTAATGGTACACTTCCAGGTATTGCGAAAGTTGTACTGCATCACCCTGTACTAGCTGTAAATGCTGGCGAGGAATTTATAAAGCCCTTTAGACTAGCTGCTAAAGGGGAATTAGGTCATCCTTTTGTGGTTCTTTGTGAAGGTTCGATAATGGATGAAGGTTTAGCCGCCGAAACAGGTGGATATTGGTCTGGATTAGGGGCAGATAAGGATGAATTTGGAGATCTACAACCTATTCCTTCTTCTAGCTGGATCACAAGAATGTCTGAATATGCTGCTGCTGTGATTGCAGTTGGTACATGTGCAACCTGGGGCGGGGTTCCGGCTGCAGCTAATAATCCCACTAACGCTGCAAGTGTAATGGATCTTCTTGGTGAAGACTATAGAAGTTCATTAGGATTACCCGTTATAAATATCCCAGGCTGTGCTCCCCAAGGAGATAATATTACTGAAACGATTGCTTCGGTATTATTATTTCTTCATGGATTAGTTCCTCTCCCAGAATTTGATGAATTAGGAAGACCCAAGTGGTTATTTACGGAAACCGTGCACCAAGGTTGTACCCTGGCAGGGTTTTATGAGGAAGGAACTTTTGCCAAAGAATATGGCGATAAAGAATGTCTGGTAGAAATTGGTTGCTGGGGTCCAGTTGTTCAATGTAACATCAATAAGCGTGGAGCAATTAATCATTGTGGGGGTTGCATGAATGTTGGTGCTCCATGTATTGGGTGTACCATGCCCGGGTTTCCTGATAATTTTGCCCCTTTTTATAAAATGCCTCCAGGAACTCAAATTTCTTCAGCTATTTCGAAAACCACAGGGACTCTAGTTCGAAATCTTAGGCAAATGACATTAGCTTACCATAATAAAACCTCTAAATGGATAGAGGAAGGGCATGTTCCTTCTGGGTGGGGACATGTGGACCAACCAAATTTATTAGATAAAATCGCTCACTATGCCTATCATAAACTTCAATATAAAGGAAGTCACAAACCCGGTTCTAATATTAAAAAATAATGGAAGAGGGGTTATATAATCAATGGTATATAGGTTTGGCGATTGCTATAGTAATTATCCTGATAGCAGCTGTACTTCTAATTATGATATGGTTGGCTGCAAAAAGAATACTGAAACTTGCCAATGCGGCTCTGGGACTGGTTGTTCAAATTAAAGAAAATACTAATAGTATTTGGGAACTACAGGACACCAATAAAGTTGCAGTAAATATATTAAATGAAGCTAAAAACATTAGAGATCATGCGGGATTGGTAGCAGAATCCTTAAAGAAAGAAGCAGTAAAATAACGATTATGAGTGCAGCAGTTATAATATGGATAGTTTCATTAGTCATAGCTTTGGTTGTGATATTTGTGGTAGGATTTCTATTAAGACTCACAGATAAAACGGCAAAAGATATCAATAAGGTTGCAGCCAAAATTTGGAATGAAGGAAAAATGACTGCTAATAATACTGTTCATATTCCATTATTTCTAACAACCACCAATGCAGTTGTTAAAGAAATTTTAGCTACTGCTGTGGAAATAATTGGTGGAGCAGAAAGTATTAAACATCATACAGAAGGTTGTCCAGGTTGCCCAAATTGTATTTTAAATCATTCAAAATAAAAAGCTATGATGGTTTTATTAATGATAATTACGATTCTAATAGTACTACTTCTGGTATTTGTTCTAGTGAAATTTTTGCGCTCCATAATAAGTTCCTTACAAAGTATTGGTGGTACAGGAACGAGTTATTTGGCAAACTTAAGATTAGGCCTAAGAGCCATAGAAACCGAGACTGGTCACTTACCGGTTGAAGTAACCCTATTAAATAAAAATTTAAGCAGTACTGCTAATGGATTAAAAGTAGTCGATGAACATTTAGTTGGAACTATAAATGCTGTCTTAGCACAGGATAATAAATAGAATCATGGAATCTACAGTAAATATTTTATGGACAATATTATTAATAGTCACGGTTTTAATTCTTCCCTATCTCATCTATCTTTTACATTCTGCTTGGAAAGCTGCCAAGAGTATTGAAAGGTATTTCACCGAGATGAAAATTGCTGGGATAGGCATCGCAAATAATACAGAACATATTAAAGCATTAGACGATACTATTAATGTCGCTTCAGGAATGTTAGAAGTTGCGGGGAATATTAACTCTCATGCAGAAACTATTGGAGTTACTTTAAAAGGTAGATCCGAGAAGTAATTAAATTTTAAATGATATTATATGAATTCCTCTATTCTGTTTATAGCAACCTTAGTTATAGTTGGACTCTTGGTATTGGTATTAGTTATATACTTAATACTTATAATTATTGCTTTAAGAAAAGCTGGTAACCAATTGCAAGTTCTAGCCGGGGGTCTTCAGAAAATTGTAGCAGATAGCTCCCCATTGGCAGGTAAACTTGGCACCATAAATTCTGCGCTTAATTCGTTGCATGGAGGTTTGTCTTCTGTAGATAATCATTTGATAACCATTGCAAAAGTCCTCAAACTTGTATAACTTTAAGTTGTTATCTATACATTCTAATAAATCATAAACTATGTGCTTTAAAAATTTACCAATAGATTTTGATGAAAACGGTAATGCTTTCTTAAAAGAAGGTCTTGCAAATCCATATGAGCATAAGGTAGTTGATCTTGGAATTGAACAAGATAAGCTGAAAGGATTGATGGAGAGGAACGGGTTTATACGTAGTGTAGATTATGATCCAGTTACCAGAGTAGCTGGTGCACTTGCATTCCATAGCGTGGTAGATTTGAAAGAAAAGAAAGTGCTTTCTACAAATTCCATGGCAACATTATTTCGAGGATATGAAGTGATATTGAAAGGAAGAGACCCTAGAGATGCTGCCTATATTAGTAGTAGGGCATGTGGGGTTTGTGGAGGAGTACACGCTACTTGTTCTGCATTAGCTATAGAAATGGCGATAGGAATTAAACCACCACCCTTAGGGATTGTAATGCGTAATATATTATTGGCCTTAGAATATTTATATGATCATCCATTACATTTATTTTTACTTGCAGGTCCAGATTATTCTGAAGAAATAGTACGTGAGACCAATCCAGAACTAATAGAGCTTGCCGCAAATACTCCAGCTAAAAATAAAGCGGTACATGGTTATGAAAATGTACTGGATATTATGAAGGATCTTAATCCGCTTAAAGGAAAACTTTATCTAGAAGCTCTTAGTATGACTAGGGTTGCAAGAGAAGCATATGTATTTATAGGCGGGAAATACCCGCATCCTCAATCTGTTGTGCCGGGGGGGCTATCTGTTAATGTAACCATGAGTACTCTTAATGAGGTGTATAGCAGATTGGTTAAATTCTTTGATTATAGTCAAAAGGTAACTGGAATTTGGGATGATGTTTTCGATTTCTTTTTAGAAAGTAATCCAGAATATGCTAAATGTGGAATAAGACCTGCAAATATGATTGATACGGGGGTTTGGGATAGACCAGATGCCTACGATGCCACTTTCAAAAATTGTAATGAATGGGGGAATGCCAGATGGTCTACACCAGGTGTTTTAATAAATGGAGAGGTGGTAACTACCAATTTACGGGAGGTAAATGGAGGATTAGAAGAATTCGTAGAACATTCTTATTATGAAAAGTGGGATGGACATCAGTTTAAAACCGACCCGTTAGGGATGCCATTAAGTCCTAATCACCCATGGAACAAGGAAACCATCCCTAAACCCGGAAAACAAAGCTGGAGAGACAGATATAGCTGGGACACGTGCCCTACATGGGATAGAATGCCTATGGAAGCAGGAGCATATTCCAGAATATATCTAACGGCAAAAGCAAATAAAGCACCTGAAAGCAAGTTTCTAGAAAACACGGGACATAGTATGAAAATTCATGTTCCTAAACATCAATTACCAGAAAGAACGTTGGAATGGAAGATTCCAGAACACTGGAATACCTTTGAGCGCAATCGGGCAAGAGCCTATTGTATCCCATATTCTGCCATGGTAGCAATGGATAATTGGTTATTAGCACAAAAATTAATCATGAACGGAGAAACCAAAATGAGTACTCCTTTTGAAATCCCCAAGAAAGGGACACATATAGGTTTTGGAGCATGGGGTGCTGGAAGAGGCTTTTTAACGCATCATCTGATAATTAAAGAAGGAGTGATAGATAATTACCAAATTGTTACTCCATCTACCTTAAATGCAGCTCCAAGAACACCTTGGGGTGTAGCCGGACCATATGAAGAGGCAGTACTTAATACTCCAATTCTAGAGAAATATGACAAACCCGAAGATTATAAAGGAATCGATATTTTAAGAACCATCCGCAGCTTCGATCCTTGTATGCCTTGCACTACCCATATTATGGCTAAAGAAAGTGATCATATAATAACCAGAGAGGTAACAACCTGTGCATGTGGGATTGAATAAAAAAGTTCTAATTGGCACGGTTGGATACCAACTTTTGGGAAACCATTCTGTGGGTCCAAATTTGTTACCCCAGTTACAGTCCATTCATTGGCCTGAGGGCGTTGTAGTAGATGAAATGAATTGGGGTCCTATAGCTGTAATCCAATATTTAGAGAGTTTAGAAACACCATTTGATAGAGTCGTTTTTCTGGTGGCTATTGAAAGAGCACAAAGAGATATTGGTGAGATTAGTTTATATCAATGGATGGGGGGACTACCGGATGATAAACAAATTCAGGCTTGTGTTGGCGATGCTGCAACTGGAGTAATTTCTGTAGAAAATCTTTTGGTTATTGGAGAACATTTTAAAGTTTGGCCAAAAGAGGTATATTTAATAGATGTAGAACCAGGGATGGAAATTGCTGGAGAACAATTCACTAAAGCAGTAATTGCTCAAGTCCCGAAAATTTTAGAATTAACTAGGCAAGTTGCTTTAAATGGAATAGTTGAAACTATTAATGTGAAAGAGTTAAGAGGAGATAGACTTTTTAATTAAATATAATGGGAGCTGAAAAAATAGAAAAATCTGCTTTACGTGCTTTATTTTGGAAGGAGGAAATTCTTCAAGTGATGTATTGGATGGATGGAGAGGGATTGGGAAGTGAAATTACAATAGGTCAAATATTGAATTTTATAAATACAAATTCAGAAAATTTATTATTTCATACGGAGAAATTATTTGATCAGGGTCTCATTGAAGCTGACCAGAATCCCATGACTTTAGACAGTTTAGTTAGTCTATCCAAAATTGGAAAAACAGAAGCAGGAAGACATTTTGCTGAAGCCTTTCAGGGATTACAGAAGGCGGGACATGGTGAATGTGGACCAGATTGTGATTTTTGCTATGGCCCGGATGGAGTGAAATTAGATGATTGTGTACATAATTGTGCTAGCCAGAATTAAGGATGAAACCAGTATTTTATAACAATGTAGAGTATCAACAGATCTTGAAGAAGGTGAAGGAATTGATGCAAAAAGCAGAAGATTCTGAATCTGAAGAGTTCAAGGAACTTTCTACAGAACTTATTCAATATTTTGAGATCATGCATCGAGAACCTTTGTCTAGATTAATCAAAATGGTAGAGAGGAGTCATCCAGAGTTGATAGATACCTTTCAACAGGATTTTACAATTAAAACACTACTTGACTTATATGATTTTAATAACTCAGAGATTCAAAGAGATGAAGCCTAAACATCAAATTTTTTATAACTATAATTAAACTAAACTATTCTAATACAGATCGCTATTTATGAGGTTATTACAGATAAATTTAAGTGTTATTTTTTTAGTTGTTTTTCTAATAACCAGCTGTGAAAATTCAGAAAAAAGTAAAAACACATTAGAGGAGAAACTTGCTTATAAAAGTACTCAGTTAGATAATCTCCCTAATAATGAAGCAGGAAACATTGTAAGAAAAAGTATAGAACATGCGGGAGGTTGGGAAAATTGGAACAACAAAAAAACGCTTACTTATACTAAAATAATTCAGGTTATTAAGGAGAATGGGGAAGTAGAAAGAGAATTAAAACAATTACATGAATATCTATTAAAACCAGAATTGAAAGTGAAAATCAGTTGGGAAGAAGATGGAGATAAATTTGAGATAATTAATAATATCCAACAAGCAACTAAATATAAAAATGGAGTTGCACTTCAAGAAGAAGAAAGTATGAATTCGGCTTGGAATTCTTCTTTTGGGTCTCATTATGTAATGTGTATGCCATTTAAATTAACAGATTCTGGAACCGTTTTAAAATATGAGGGTATTGATACTTTAAAAAACGGAAAAGTTGCTTATGCTATAAAAACCACCTATGAAGAAGGAGCTGGAAGTGCGGCTGGCAAGCATACTTGGACCTATTATTTTGACAAGGAATCCTATGAGTTAGTGGGTAATTTTTTGGATTATGGTGATGGGTACAGTTATATTCAAAACGAAAAGATCGAGGTGAAAGATGGCATTAGGGTGAATACTGCCAGAAAAAGTTTTAAGGCTAATTCTATTAATGAAATAACTCAGCTTACTACCAATTATAGAAATGAAGATATTCAGTTTGATCTAAAAATGGATGAATCTATGTTTGAGATCAAGTAAAAAACTCATGGAAGAACCTACTATTCTTATTGCCGGGGTTGGAAATGAATTGAAGCAAGACGACGCATTTGGAGTAGAATTCGCTAAAGTCTTTGGAAAAATAAAAAACCTGCCAAAGCGAATAAAAGTACTTGAGGTTGGGATTGGAGGTATACATCTAGTTCAGGAATTGCACTACAAGTATGATATTCTAGTTTTGGTTGATGCTGTAGATTGGGAGGGAGTGCCCGGAGAATTATTTTTTAAGGAAGTAGAATCTATTACAGATATTGAGAAAATGCCTGTTTTTGAAAAACGGAACTTTTTAGCAGATATGCATTATACAAGTCCAATGAGAGCTTTAATGCTAGCTAAAGCACTGGACGTATTACCCAAGAAAGTTTTTATTTTTGGATGTAAAGCTAAAGAGCATGATGATTTTGCAATTGGGATGAGTATTGTAATGCAAGATGCAATTCCATTAGCGGTTATTAAACTCAAAGAATGGTTGAAAATTTAAATTGAAACTATTTTAAGTGATTGAAAATCAGATAAAAACATTATTTTTATATAAATCATTTAGACAATGAAGAAAGTAACAAATTCCAATTCAGAAAATAAAAGGGAGACAAATATACAAGACCAAAAAGTTCCGTGGAGTTTCTCCCTTATGGTTAAAGATTTAGTAGATCCTATTACCATTAAGAGAGTTCAAATTCTAAAAATTGGCGGACTAGCTATTTTAATTGCCGGAATTGGATATTTCCTGTATGAGAATTTCTTAAGACAACCTACAGGTCAAGAAATGATTGCAGAATTAGTAGATAGTGCAGGAGGAATGGAAGCCTGGAATAATGTAAAATTTGGAGAATTTACAAGAACTCATAATCTTTATAGTGAAAAAGGAAAATTATTGGATATAACTCAAGAAACTTTCTATTTTAAAAAGACAGATAATGGTGTTAAGCTACAGGTGAAATCTGTGGATCTGGAGGGTAAGGAGATATGGGTTGGAAAGGATGACAATGGATATTGGGCATCAAAAGACCACCATTTTGCAGATGCCAAGACCACCGCAAAGGAACATGGAATGATGTGTGATTCTAAATTTTGTGAACCACTTTGTGCCTCTTCGATGGCATTTTTTAGATTTTCTATGCCATTTAAATTGACAGATAACGGAGTACAAGCCAGTTTAGGTTCTACAGATTTTAGTATGCTAAATTTTAATCCTGTGGCACATTTAGATATGGAGCCTTTAGTCTTAGATATATCTTATGATCCTGAAGTTGGTAAGGATCGTTGGAAATTTTTTGTAGACCCTAACGATAAGTTGATCCATAAAATTGAATATTATAATAAATCTGATTTTGGTGAGGTTCGTCCCGAGGAAATCTATTGGTCAGATCATAAAACGGTGAATGGAATTACATTTAGTCATAAATGGACTAGGTATTGGCCAAATGGCAAAATCATGGATGAATATGTATATTCTGATGTAGATTTTAGTTCTGAAATTGCGGACGAATTTTTTGATAGACCTTCAGATCTTGATTATGATCTTGCTATATCTAATTAAATAGATCACCTTCTTTTCAAATTTCTATTAAAGTAAAAATTCAAAATTCTTCTATCCCTAAAAGGTAATTATAAGTTTAAATCACTGGAACTTCACGCAATTAAATCAATTCCATAAAGTTGCTGCAAAAGTTTCTAAAGCTTTTACACTGGGAGCATCCTTATTATGATCTATCACAGAAATTCCTTTAAGATCGGCCTCCATTACATTCTCATCAAAAGGGACGAAGACAGCAATTGGTAAACCAATTTTTTGGCAATATTCTGTAATTGCCATTTTTTCTTCTTCATTCCTTACCTTATTACCAATCGCTTCAACTTTTTTAATTCCCAGTTGTTTGGCCATATCTGCAAATCTAGAGGCAGCTTCAAGGGACCTGTAATAGGGTTCTACCACAGTATAAATTTTGTCTACATATCTCGAAGTTCCTCTTTTCATATGTTCCAAGGAAGCCTCTGTATCTAATACAGTAATTTGGCTATCCCCTGAGGATAAGGCAGAATGCACTAATTCCCTTACAACTGTATGAGAACCACACATACAACCTGTACCGGCAATTTCCGGTTTACCAACCATTAAAAGTGTTATATTATCTGGAGCTTTCTGCCCGTATGTACTCATGATTTCAGGAAAAGGCATTTTTACTTGAAATTTCCACTTTCCTTCAGCTTCCTCCACACGTTCAATTATATCTGTACTTAAGGATGGGGGCATCTTTGCATTCTTATCTATTCCAAGCACCACAGAAAGATTAGGATTAGGATCTCCATCTATTGCCAGAACTTCATTATTGGATCTTCCGAGTATCCTACAAAGTGTTCCGCTTATAGTAGTTTTGCCAACTCCTCCTTTTCCTGCAATTGCTATTTTCATTATTATTCTTTTTAAAGTGGAAATAATTAAATCGAAGAATATCTTTTAATTCAATAATTCATCTAATTCTCCTGTGCCATCCAGGAAATTCATAGTTCTTATGGCTTCTTCTTCATCTATAACGGTCATTGCAACGCCAACATGAACCAGAACATAATCTCCAATCTTGACCTCGGGAACAAGACTTAAATTGATCTTTTTTATGATTCCACCAAACGAAACCTTTCCAATCTTAAAGACACTTTCAATGTGGTCTTCAAATGAAATTATTTTTCCCGGAATTGCTAAACACATAATAGCAGAATTTTATTGGTTACTGAAATTACTAAAATTTATTGAAACCTAATCTAATGTTCATAATACTTTAATTGTGGTAAAATTATCGCTTCACATTCCATCCACCCCGTATTTGTAAATAAGGGCAATAACTGATTCCAAATCATAATTTTAAAGGAGCCTTCACCATCCAATTCTTCCCCTACAATTTGTTGTTGGGTTAACCAAAAAGTAATGATCATCCATATGGTATGTGCAGTGTTTCTATAGTGGTTTTCCTGTAATTCTTCCTTCAAAATTCCTTTAGAAATATTTAAGAGCATCCATTTATTTATTTGATCTATCATCTTATTAATATAGACCTTTCGCTTGTTGTGAACAGTAGGGTAGGCTCGCTCTATTTCCAGAAAATCTAAAAAATAGAAGGAATAATTTTTAAGCAAAAAATAATATTCAGATAAATGGTTATCGAAATCTATGAGATATGGAAAGTTATGATCTATGGAAATTAAAGGTGTGATTTTACTTTCCAATTGTTCGTCTAAAGCAATGACAATTGCTTTTTTACTATAATAATGATATGCCAGATTCCCAACACTTATTCCAGCTTCATCTGCAATATGTTGTAACCTCACATTCACCATTCCAAATTCGTTAAATAATTTAATGGCAGAATCGAGTATGTTTGATTTCGTGGAATTCATCTATCGCATTTTAAGTTTTAGCATATTCTAGGTAATTGTTCTCCAACTAACATGTTCACCACTCTTTTTCCTCCTATTTCACTAGTTAATACTACTTGTCCATTGTGGTCTTTTACTATTTCCCCTATGATGGAAGCGTTATAAGATCCCTCTAAACTTTTAAGTTTTAGCAGGTAATCTTCTGATATATCAGAATTTACGATACTTATAAAAATTCCTTCATTGGCAACATAAAGCGGGTCCAAGCCCAACAATTCACAAGCTCCGGCAACTTGTTCTTCAATTGGGATTTCAGCCTGAAAAATATTGATGCCTAGTTTAGAATCTCTAGCAATCTCTGTAAGTACAGTTGCAACACCACCTCTGGTTGGGTCCTTTAACAAATGGATTTGATTTCCAAATTTATCCAATAAAGTACTAACATGATGATTCAAATTTCTTGTATCACTTAAGATGTCGGTTTCAAATTCTAGACCTTCCCTGACGGACATTATAGCGATTCCATGAGTTGCAAGATTATCGCTAACAATAATTTTATCTCCAATCTTTACTCTAGAAATATCTATGTTGGCTTTGGGATGAATTTTTCCAATACCGGTGGTATTTATAAATATCTTATCTCCTTTTCCACGTTCTACAACCTTTGTATCCCCAGTAACAATTAGCACTCCTGCTCTTTCGCTTGCAAATTTTATAGCTACCAAAATTCTCCAAAATTCTTCCATGCTTAATCCTTCTTCAATAATAAAACTCAAAGAAAGATATTCAGGGATTGCACCACACATAGCGAGATCGTTCACCGTTCCATTCACAGCTAATTCTCCAATATTAGAATCTGGAAAGAAAATGGGGGAAATAACAAAACTATCTGTAGTAAAAGCTGTAGGACCCTTTAAATTAAGAAAGGCTCCATCATGACGTTTATCTAAATATTCATTTTTAAAAAGTTCAAAAACCCCACTGTCTAGAAGTCTGTTAGTGAGTAGCCCGCCACTTCCATGTCCTAGTGTGATAATATCAAAGTCCAATTTTGGCATAGGACAGGACAATTGCATTTTTAATTTGGCATCATTCATATAAACAATTTCAAGATATGGAGGTTAATTGATTATTGGCCTGATGAAAGTGATAATAGGCAGCACAAGCTCCTTCAGAACTAACCATAGGTGCCCCTAAAGGTTTTTCTGGTGTACAATTAGAACCAAACTGAGAACACTGATGAGGTTTCTTAATCCCTTTTAAAATAAGTCCGGCAATACAGTCTTTGCATTCGATCACTTTATCTATTTTAATATCGAATTTTAGATTTGCATCGTGAGCATGATATTTATCCCTTAACTCAAATCCACTCTGTTGAATATTACCAATGCCTCGCCATTCCCTATCTTCTATTTTAAAAACCTTTTCTATAGCATTCTTAGCTCTCAAGTTCCCTTCAGATTTTACTACTCGGCTATATTGGTTTTCGAGTCTATATTCACCTTTCTCAAGTTGTTGAATACACATTAGAATTCCTTGTAATAGATCTACAGGTTCAAACCCAGTTACTACTATTGGTATCTTATGTTTTTCTACCAAGGGATAATATTCTTCTATCCCCATTATGGTACAAACATGTCCGGCAGCCAAAAATGCTTTTATATTACTGTCTGGGTCATTCATTACCGCTTCCATAGCGGGAGGAACAAGAACATGAGAAGTTAATATCGAAAAATTATTTACTTCTTTTTCATAAGCAAGTAATACAGAAAGAGCATTTGCCGGAGCAGTAGTTTCAAATCCTACAGCAAAAAAAATCACTTCTTTATCAGGGTTTTTAATTGCTAGCTCAACCGCTTCAAGGGGAGAATAAAGAATTCTAATATCGGCACCTTCAGCTTTAACTTGTAACAAACTTTTTTTGGACCCAGGAACACGTAGCATATCCCCAAACGAGCAGAGTATAACATTACTTTTCTGTGCTAAATGGATGGCTTTATCAATTAAATTTAAAGGAGTAACACATACAGGACATCCAGGTCCATGGATCATTTGCACATTTTCGGGAAGTAAATTAAGAAGGCCATTTTTAACCAAACTATGAGTTTGTCCACCACAAACTTCCATAATGGCCCATGGTTGGGTTACAGTTTTTTCAATCTTATCTAAAAGTAGTTTTACAAGGTCTGCATCCCTATATTCTGTTAGAAACTTCATATTTAAGACGTATTAATATGATGATAAACTAATTGTCCAAATGAGATGTTTTCATCATTTGGTGATAACTCCTTATGAAAAAATAATTCGTTCTCATTTAATTGATATTTAATCAATTCCACTAGTAATGAGTTTTGAAAAACCCCTCCACTAAAAGCAATTCGATGCACCTTTTCTTTTTCTGCCACTTTTTTAATGATAGAAACCAGCGAAAAATGAAATTTGGCTGCAATAAAATCTTTATTAATTTTTGAACTCAAATCTTCAATTATTCCCTGCATCAACTCGTTAATAGAGATAGTATTAAGGTACAAAGATTTTGTGAAGTAACTTTCCTGAAAATTTAGATCATTAGTTGCAAAGTATTTCCATGCAAGATTTTCTAAAAGCATAGCGGCTTCCCCTTCATAACTTTGTTTATCTATTATACCTAAAAGAGAAGCCACAGCATCGAAGATCCTACCTATACTTGAAGTTTTAATGGAAGTTTCTTTGGATAGCATTTTCGTGTATAAATTCCATTCCGTTTCATAGAATTTTTCTTTTAAGACATCTTCAGAACCAGGAATATTCCAACAGGTTGCTAAGGCAGAAATCCGTGGTTCCTTGGACATTTTATCTCCTAGTAAGTACTCATAATATTCAAAATGAGTAGTGCGTGAAAAATCTCGATTATTATAAATAAAAAATTCTCCACCCCAAACGTTGCCATCGTCTCCTAATCCCATTCCATCCCAGACTACACCCAGGATTGGAAAAGTAGTTTCTATTAAATTATTCTCACCAATAACTGCAGAAAAATGAGCTATATGATGTTGAACTTTATAGATTGGAATATTATAATTCTTAGCGAGTTGTGATCCAAAAATTGAAGTAAAATAATCGGGATGTTTATCTAATAAGATTATTTCTGGCTTTGCAGAAAAAAGTTTCATAAAGTGCTTAACTACTTTCTTATAATTTACTTGTGCTTCAAATATTTCAAGATTTCCTAAGTACTGACTTATATAGGTATTCTTTTTATTCAAAAACGAAATTGAACTTTTAAGTAGTGCTCCTGTTGCGATTATGTTTTTTGAAGACCAACTTATTTTAGCATTGATATAGGTAGGAGCGAGCCCTTTGGCTCGCCGAAGGATTGTTTTTTGATGTGTGAGAGGCGAATAGCGTAGCACACTGTCATCTTGGGGCCACTCAATCTTTCGGTCGTCCTGGAGGATATAATCGGCTATTTCAAATAGGAGATCTTTTGCCAACTTATTTTCATGAATAATAGGTATGTTATGAATGTTTCCACTTGTGGCTATAATTGGACCTTGAAATTTGTTTAACAAAAGAACTAGAAGGGGAGTAGAGGGCAACATTATTCCATAATTACCTAATCCCGGAGCAATAGAATTAGAATAGGTCTCCTCCTTTTTCTTTTTTAATATTACAATTGGAGCTGCTGAAGATTTAAGTTCTTTCAATTCTCTTGTACTTACTACAAAATCTTCTAAAATAAGACTTTCATTTCCCACCATTATCGCAAAAGGCTTGGATGGTCTACGCTTTTTCGATCGTAGCTTTTGTACTGGTATATTATTTTGGGCATCACAGGTTAATAAATAGCCACCAAGACCTTTAATAGCTACAATTCTACCTTCTTTCCAGTATTTTATCACCTCATCGATACATTCTAATGCATAAGTGGTAATAATTTTTTGAGAGCCATCTAATAGTTCTAAATTGATGGTACAATGAGGACAGGAATTGGTTTGGGAATAAAACCTTCGATCGTTTGCATCCAAATATTCCAGGTTGCAGTATGGGCACATGCTATATACATGCATACTCGTATTTTCCCTGTCATAGGGTAATTTTTGGATTAAAGAAAATCTCGGTCCACAATTGGTACATGTTATAAATGGATAATTATAACGCCTATCTTTTGGATCGAGTAATTCCTTCTTACAATTATTACATATGGAGATATCGGGAGTTATTAAGGAAACCGAATTTGATTGGGAAGTAGTGCTGTGTTGTATCTCAAAATTTTTATATTCCTTGAAAGCTACTCCTTCAATAGATGAAGTAGTTATTATTGAGTTTATAGGAGTATTTTCAATAAGATCTTGATAAAAATCTTTCGCTGGTTTTTCATCAGCATTGAATTCTATATGAACACCATTTAAGGAATTTAATACAAATCCATTTAAATTCAATTTTGTAGCTTTCTTGTACACATAGGGTCTAAACCCAACTCCTTGAACTTGTCCTGAAATTTGAATTTTCCATGTATTCATATACCTTACAACTAATCGATCACTAAACAATTAAAAGAATTTATATATTGAATTTAGTGAAATGCTTCGTAAATGACTTGGTATTTAATCTATATGAAAAAAAGACTAATTAAAAACCCATCAATTTCCTTATCATATATTCTGAAAATTTAGTTCAGGATACTAGTATAAGCAACCATTCAATCTAATAAAGCATACTGTCTAGCAGTCTATCCAAATTGCGTTCTTTCATTAGGAATTTATTATCAGATAAAAAGACTTCTTGTATTTCTTTCCGAAGATTGTCAATTTCTCTATTAGAATATTCGTGCTTTGCAATGGTGGACTGAATTTTTTCAAGACAATTATCTTCATCATCGCCACAGAATTCTTTATATAGCATATCAAATGACTTGGTATCGATTTTAGATTTTATCATATCGATTTGTTCGTCGGTTTCAATTGAATCTGCTTTGGCACACAGTAACAGGATATATATCTTTAATTCTTCTTTGGACCATTGTGTTAATTTGTTTTTCATTGTAAAAGGATCTAGTTGGCTTACTTTTCTATTAGCCATTAATAAATATACATAATCAAGTTTATCATAAGGTTGCAAGTATATAATACACCACAACGATTAGTAATAGAAAAAGTCCCAATGCTAGTAGAAGGATTGCTCTTTTAACATTCCTGAATTTCCAGGCAGCAATTTTTGAAATAATATAAATTTGCTCTCCTAGTTGTTCAAAAAGTTGATCCTCATCAAGGCTAATGGTATAAAATGTTTTAGCGAATTGCTTGATGTTTCCAAACTTAGAGATGACATCCCCAAAAAAGAAAATATTCTTGTCATAATTCCCTTCAATTTTTGGAATAAAACATCGCACACTAAAAAATATGGAAGCTGCAGTACATGAAAACCAAAGGCCAATGAGTATATAAAATAGGAGATCGTTGGAAACTTCATTTACCAGCATACTCCAACTTTGAAAAATAAAATTCAAAAGAATACCATAAAAGGTAAGAATAAGCCCAGCCTTTATTTCGGAAGCTTTAATAAGGCCGGTAACATAATTAATACTACCCCAATAATGATCTATCAGATCATCGGTGTGTTTATTCTTTATTCTTTGTTCCTGCTTTAATGTTGTCGTTTGCTCCATACCATTTTAAAATATTAAATTGTAATTCAAGGTGTTATTATGAATTATATTAATTCTAAACCTTTGGGGAGGTAAGCTTTGTGATGAGGGGAATAAAGTTAACCAAAATGTAGGGCTAGTAAAATTTTATTTTGGATTATTTTAGGTATTGATTATTATGTGATTATATAAATGGAATGATCCGGTAAATATGAGTTATTTATTTATCCAGAAGTATGGAAAAGGAGCTGTGCATTTTTTTAAACACTTAAACGAGAGCATTAAAAATTCCAGAAAATTATTTCGAGATTATTTCTCTGTATTATTATAACACAAAAGCCCTGAACTTTCGTTCAAGGCTTTTTGTGGTCGGGGGTGGCCATCCCGAAACATCGGAAGAACCTGCTATTTCTGATATTTTTTAAAACAAAAGAGCCCTGTACAAATAAATGTACAGGGCTCTAAATTTGCAGGGTAAAAAAGTTTAATATTTAAAAATCTTTAATCAAATTTATTATGATCTTTTAATAATTTTCGCAAATCTTTATTATGTCCATATAGAACCATAATATCGCCATGGTGTAGTATTGTTTTAGCAGATGCTACACCTTGCACATTTGAGATTTTTCTTAATATGCCTAGTTTGTTTTTCTCATTTACAAAACTGATAACAGTCAATACTATTATATTATAATTTCTTTTTAAGCCTATTTCTTCTAGGTTTTTCCCGTTATATTCTAGAGGAATATTGGTCTCTATAATACTAAAATCTCTATTTAGTTCAAAAGAATCTACAACTCCACGGAGATTTAATTTTTTGGACCAGCGTTCAGCCGTTTCTTCTTCAGGATGTATTATTTCGTCCACACCCATAGCCTCCAGTACCATTTCTTGTAAAGGAGATACGGCCCTACTAATTAATCTTTTTACTTTTAATTGTTTCATTAAGGCAGTAGCCAGAATATTTGCACCTTTATCTTCCCCAATGGCCATAACTATTATATCTGCATCTTTATAAGGTAAATTTGAAACAGCACCAATCTCTGTAGCATCCAAATTTATTGCATGTGTAATTATGTCTTTAATAGCTTCTACACGGCTTAATTTTATATCAACCCCAATTACTTCATTTCCCATTTTGGTTAGTTTTTCAGCTAAGGAAGCTCCAAAACTTCCAAGACCAATAACAATAATCTTCATAGTATTTCATTTTTAATTAATAAGTAATTCTTCTGTAGGATATTTATAATTAAGATGTTTAACTTTTCTTAACAATGCAATTAAAATGGTTAGCATGCTAACCCGTCCAATAAACATTGTAGCAATAATCACCAATTTTGAGGCTGGGCTTAAATGCGGTGTAATTCCTAAACTTAATCCTACCGTACTATATGCCGAAAAAGTTTCAAAAGCAACACTCATTAGCGTTTTATCCTTCTCGAAGGATACAATTAATAAAATTGAGACTCCAATTACCATGAGTGAAAGTGTCATGATGGCAAAGGCTCTTTTTATTGAAAGATCAGATAGTTCCCTATTGAAAACTTCTATTCTATCTTTTCCTTTGGCTAGGCTAAAAAAATTAAGTACGGCAATTGCAAAAGTGCTTGTTTTAATACCTCCTCCTGTAGAAGCGGGAGAAGCTCCAATCCACATTAAAATTATAATAATCATAAGTGTAGGAAAACTAAGGGCTGCTGTATCTATAGAGTTAAAACCAGCTGTTCTTGGAGTTACTGCGCCAAAAAAGGCAGTTATAATTTTACCTATTCCGCTATGGTCCTTCAGCGTATTGTTATATTCAAAATAATAAAAAAACACTGTCCCCAAAATAGATAATGAGATGGTTGTAATTAAAACAACTCTTGTATTTAAATTCAAAATCCAAGGGGAATAGACTATATCTTGCCCATAGCTGAATTTCAAAATTTTATTTTTAAATGTGTATTCAAGATATTTATATAAGTTAAATAGTATGGGAAAACCAATACCACCTAGAATAAATAGTGCGGAAAGTATTAAATGTAACGGGTAGTTAAATCTAAATTCTGGTTGATATAAACTGTATTCTAAAGTGGAAAACCCCGCATTGCAAAAACCCGAGATCGTATGAAATATGGAGAAGAAAATTCGCTCAGAGACTGAAGATATTACAGAGGAATCTAAATTTAAGTAAATAAAAACTGCGCCTACACTTTCTATTAGCAATGTTAATAAGACAATTTTTTTAAGAACATTAAAAACATCTCCTATCTTTTCAGAATTAGTAATATCCTTTAGCATGAGCTGATTTTCATAAGAGGTTTTCCCTCTAAAAAAATAACTAAAATAACTAGCAAATGTCATGATGCCCAATCCTCCTAATTGTATTAGAATCATGATTATAATTTGGCCGAATTGGGTAAAATAACTGCCTGTATCTACTACTATTAAACCGGTAACACATACAGCACTAGTTGCAGTAAATAAAGCATCTATTACTGAGATTCCTTCATGTGTTGCTCTGGGAAGCATGAGTAAAATTGTGCCTACAATAATTAAAGTAAGAAAACTCGCAATGAAAAGTTGAGCAGGGTTTAAGTATTGTTTATTCGTGTTAATTCTAATGACCGAACTTTCTCTAATAAAATAAAGTATTAGAGCTAAGTATACCCATCCCATTTTATTAAAAACAACTAAAAAAGGAAATGTTACAATCATCCAATCTATTCTCATTAAGAACAAAAAGAGAAATAGGGTAATAATAATTCCATCAAAAACTCGAACTTTAATTTCTAGTTTTTCTTTAGAAATAAAATAACGTGTAAGAATTGAACCAACCCCTATGAATAGGGCAACAAAATAAAAATTTGTTATAGCAAAGCCTATACTGATTGCATGAAAAAAACCTAAATCAAAAATAAGTATTATAATGGCAGTAATACTAAGTGCAAAGGAGCATCTTTTTAATGATAAAGAGATTTTTTTTCGATTCGAAATCTGGGATAATATTCTTATGAAATTCAAATACAACGAATTTAAATGCAACCTATTCTATAGTAATAATCAATAATTATCACTAGAAAAACTAATGCTATTGCAGTAATAATTGCAAACCATTGAAGATAGTTTAAGCCATCTTTTTTAGTTTCTGGAATCTTTTTGTTTTTATTAACTTTTTGCTGCATAATATATTGTTATATACAGTACAAAGGTAGATTGAGTAGTATAAGGAATATATAAAAAGATTATATGGAGTATAAAGATTTTATAAAGAATTACAAAAATCTATAACCCACTCCACTTTCGGTAATTAACAGTTCAGGTTTATTTGGATTTTCTTCGATTTTTTTACGCAATTGGGCGACAAAAACCCTTGAATATTGGGTTTCCATTTGCGCCCCAACTCCCCATATTTCTTTAAGAATGAATTGATGGGTAAGTACCCTCCCTTGATTTCTTGCAAATAAAGCCAATAGATTATATTCTGTAGAAGTAAATTTAATTGGAGTACCCTTTTTCTTTATAAGGCGTGTTGTTAGATCAATTTCTAGATCTGCCACCTTAATAATAGGCTCAATTTCTGTATTTTGATTCATACGAATTGAGGAGCGTATTCTAGCAAGTAGTTCTCCAGTTCTAAAAGGTTTTGCCAAATAATCTGTAGCTCCATTATCTAATGCTTGAACAATATCTCTTTCACTATTTTGCACAGAGAGCATTATTATAGATTTGTCATACCAAGCTCTTAAATCTGTTAGGATTTGGTGTCCACTTTTATCTGGAAGTCCAATATCTAGAATAATTAGTTCTGGGGTATGATTAGCTGCTAAATGAATGCCTTCTATTCCTGTTGATGCCTCTATTACTTTATAATCATTACTCTCTAATGTGATTTTTAATAATTTCCTAATTTGGGGTTCATCATCAATAATAAGAATTTCACAGTTATTCATTTTCGTAAGAGTTTAAAAAAGTTGTTTGTGCAGGAATTTTTATTGTAAATGTAGCTCCTCCATTCGGATTGTTAATTAAAGTGATTTTTCCATTATGGGCTATAGTAAAACCTTTAACAATTGATAATCCTAATCCGGAACCTCCTGAAGCCGTATTCGGTAATCTATAAAATTTTTCAAAAACTTTTTCCAACTTCTCTTTTGGAAACCCATTTCCATTATCGATAACTTCAATTTGAAGTTCATTAATAATATAAGTTATTTCAATCGTTATTTTAGATTTTTGAGGGGTATATAACAATGCATTATGAACTAAATTATGGATAATTTGTTCTATTAAAGTTCCGTCAATTTTAAAAAGAGGCAGATCCTCTTTTGGCTCAAAAATTATAATATGTTCTAAGGAATGACTTTGATTGTTTTTTATAACAGCATTTACAATTTCATTAATATCATACCAATCCAATTGTAATTCGATGAAATCTGATTCTAGTCTACTCATATTAAGCAAGTTTCCCACTTGCCTATCTAATCGATTTCCTGCGATATCAATTTCAGAATATAATATTTCTATGGTTTCTGGAGAAAGTCTTTTGTTATTTAATTTAAGAGTATCTACTGCCCCAATAATAGTTGAAATAGGAGTCTTTAATTCATGAGAAAGAGAATTTAAGAGCGTACTGTAAAGCTTGAGGGTTTTTTCTTTTTCTTTTCGTTTTCGTGAGATGCTTTCTACTTTCCTGATTTTTGATGTAAAAACAGCATTCATAATTGTGATAACAAAATACATTAAAAACAACAAGACATCTTGAGGAGAACTTATGCTAAAAGTAGATTGAGGTTGAATAAATAAAAAATTCCATATTAATGCACTTAAAACAGCTACAATAATCATTGGCCAGATGTCCAAAAACATAGCTAGAATGGATATAGCTAATAATAATATAAGGGCCACTACGTGGTAACTAATTACATCGAAAAAAGAATAACAAATAAGAGAAATAAATAGGATGGTACTTATTCCAATGAGATACTGAAGGCCTATATTTTTTTCTATTTTTTTAAGTAGCTCCAAATTAAAATTTATTTTAAACTCGCTTGTTCACTTATGTAGATCATATTTCAATTAAAAATTTAAAGTTAAGTGTAAATTTCAAAAATCTGATTCTAAAGTTAAATAGGTTTTAATTAATTCAAAGCTTATTGTTTTTGGTAAGATGAAAGGATGAATATAAAACTCTATACAAATAAAAAAGCCTCAAACTTTCGTTCAAGACTTTTAGTAGTCGGGGTGGCAGTCCCGAAGCAACGGGAGAATCTGCGTGTTCTGATGTTTTTTAAATAAAAAAAAACTCTGAACTTTCGTTCATGGAAATTAGAGTTAAGTGTAGTTAGAATTCACCACTATTATATATTAGTTATGAAAGCCACTTTATGAGATTAAAAGTAAAGTAACAATAGTTACATATGGTTTCCTAAAGAGTTTTTATATTTGACATCGATGAAAATCAAAACATACATATCTATATTTCTTGTTCTAATTATGGTGGGTAAGTTATTTGCCTTGGATTCAAATATCCTTGGGGAAATTGCTAACACATCGGAAATAAGCTATGTGAAGAAAAAGTGTGATGTTAATTCTCATAAGCAATCTGGAGACTTTCAATTTAATCAGGTTTACGATGGAATTCAGATCACTTTTCTTTCCTTTTGCAATTCGGTTTTTCAACTTGAAGAGCCACTTGACGAAAAAAACATTATTCAATTAAGTTTCAAAAGTGACTTCTGGCATATTG
>JAGXIJ010000127.1 GCA_024635675.1 Gillisia sp. | reverse complement strand
ATGTTGTGCAAGATCAAAAAAGACATGAAGGAAATTTTGATTCCGCGTGTAATAAAACTATTCCCTCAGTATGTTCAGGAGTTATTCAATGACGAAATTACTTACCATATAAATCCAACCGGAAAGTTTGTAATTGGAGGCCCACATGGGGATTCTGGACTTACGGGAAGAAAAATAATTGTAGATACTTATGGTGGAAAGGGAGCCCACGGAGGAGGAGCTTTTTCTGGAAAAGATCCAAGTAAAGTAGATAGATCTGCGGCATACGCTGCAAGACATATCGCTAAAAATCTAGTTGCAGCAGGAGTTGCAGACGAGGTTTTAATCCAAGTTTCTTATGCGATTGGAGTTGTAAAACCAACCTCCATCTCTGTATACACTTATGGTTCTTCTAAAGTGAAGCTTTCTAATGGAGAGATCGCTAGAAAAGTAGCCGAGATCTTCGACATGCGTCCGGCAAGCATAGAAGCCAGGTTGAAGTTAAGAAACCCTATTTATAGAGAGACTGCAGCTTATGGGCATATGGGGAAAGAACCAAAAACAATCACTAAAATTTTCGAAAGTCCTTACTCCGGACGAATCACTCGTGAGGTGGAGTTGTTTACTTGGGAAAAATTGGATTATGTTGAGCAAGTAAAAGAAGCTTTTGGATTAAATTAATTCCTAACTTAAAAAATATTTTCAAAAAGACCAACTAGTAATAGTGGTCTTTTTTTTTGTTTGTCCGATTTTGTGGCAGAGTTACTTTTAACCAGCTAGATTCAAAGTTGTTGTCTTCCTTCTCCCGGGATACTTTTGACTGCCACGAATTCACAAATATTTTTTTCAATCGTCATTTCTTCCCGATGGTTATCGGGAGAAGTCGAGAAATCTTTTTTATATCAAAATACCGGTACATTGGGATCCTTCATTGCGCACTGCTTCATTAAGAATGACAGTCCATTGTCAGGCTGTCCCGATAGCTATCGCGATTGTCGAAGCCCCTTCCTCTATCCTTTTAAAAACAAACGGGACTAAAGAACACTTCGACAGGCTCAGTGTGACTTTTACTAAAGTTAGGCTGAGACGTACATACCGAAATATGTTCTAAAAAAGACTGCTAATTCTAGCGGTCTTTTTTTGTTTTCAATAATATCTTCTTAAAGCTTTAACAAGGAAGAGCGCAATAAATAGTTAATTTTAGGTTTCAACAAATCCTTACCTATGTCGCTCTTCGGAAAAGTAAAGAATACCATTAATCTATTAAAGTCGGTTGATATGAATCAGCTGGCCAAAATCAGTGAGACAATAGATCTTCCCGAAGCGATGAACGCTTTGGGCAATCTAGATGAGCGACAGTTAAAAGGTCTCATGAAGATGCTGAAGACGAAACAGAAAAAAGGGCAACACAACCTCCCTCCTATCGATGGGGATTTTTACAATCTAGATTTGAAATTGAGTCCGGAGCAACGAGATCTACAATTAAAGGTTCGAAATTTCATGGAAGATGAAGTGAAGCCATTAGTTAATGATCATTGGAACAGAGCTAAATTTCCTTTCGAAATCATCGAAAAATTCAAAAAACTTAATATTGCGGGTATTCCCTACGAAGGTTATGGGTGTCCGAACTTACCTTTCTTGATGGAGGGAATAATTGCACAAGAAATTGCACGAGTAGATGTTTCCATATCTACATTTTTTGGAGTGCATAGCGGACTGGCGATGGGGTCGATATATTTATGTGGAAGTGAGGAGCAAAAGCAAGAATGGTTACCACAGATGCAGAAACTAGAAAAGATTGGCGCCTTTGGATTAACCGAACCAAATGTAGGATCTGGAGTTTCACAGGGTTTGGAAACCACCTGTAAGTTCGATGGGACAGAATGGGTATTGAATGGTCAGAAAAAATGGATTGGTAACGCCACATTTGCCGATGTAATTATTATTTGGGCGAAGGATGAAGATTCCAATAAAGTAAAGGGCTTTATAGTTAGGAAAGAAAATCCCGGTTTTAAGGCTGAAAAAATGAGAGACAAAATGGCTTTGCGAATAGTTCAGAATGCCATTATCACCCTAACAGATTGCAGAGTCCCCGAAAGTGATAGATTGCAAAAGGCCAATTCCTTTAGAGATACTGCGAAGGTTCTTAAAATGACCCGCGCTGGAGTAGCATGGCAAGCAGTAGGTTGTGCCCGAGGCGCTTATGAAAGCGCATTGAAATACACCAAGAAAAGAGAACAGTTTGGAAGACCCATTGCATCCTACCAGCTAATCCAAAATCATTTGGTAGAAATGCTTTCCAATTTAACTGCCATGCAAACCATGGTTTTTAGACTTTCAGAATTGCAAGACCAAGGCCTTCTAACAGATGAACATGCCTCTTTAGCAAAAGTCTATTGTAGTATGAGAATGCGTGATGTGGTAAGCAGAGCTCGAGAAGTACTAGGTGGAAACGGGATCTTGCTGGAATATGATGTAGCTAGATTTGTAGCAGATGCCGAAGCTATTTATAGTTATGAAGGAACAAAAGAAATAAATTCACTTATTGTAGGAAGAGCAATAACAGGTTACAGTGCATTTGTGAATTAAAATATAATCTTAAAAATGTCAGTATTAATAATATGTCCGGGAAAGGATGCCAAAAAATGGGTAGAGGCTTTAAAAGATTTAGAGCCAAGAATAAACCTATCTGTTTATCCTGAAGTACAGGAGCCAGAAAACATAAATTATGCCATTAGCTGGAAACATCCACGTGGCATATTTAAAAAATACCCAAACTTAAGGGTGATTGCATCTATGGGAGCCGGGGTAGATCATATTACAAGCGATCCCGAAATTCCAGAAAACATAAGTATCACCAGAATAATAGATGAGCAGCTTTGTAAGGATATGAGTAGTTTCGTACTCTCCCTGGTGATGAATAAAGTTCGCAATATTTCCTTGCATCATAGCGCTCGATCCTGGGAACCCCTTATGTATAATCAAGTAGAAGAGGAGCAGATAGGAATTATGGGATTAGGAACCCTTGGAGAAGCTGTTGCCATAAAATTATTAGCAAATGACTTTAAGGTAAGTGGCTGGTCTAAATCCAAAAAGCATATTGAAGGGGTTCAATCATACAATGGAGAAAGAGGATTATCTGAATTCTTAAAAAGAACTACACTCTTAGTTTGCCTGTTACCACTTACTTCAGAAACAGAAAATATTCTAAATAAGGAGTTATTTGAACAACTACCTAAAGGGGCTTATATTATAAATGTTGCGAGAGGTGAACATTTAGTAGAACATGACCTTTTAGAAATGATAGATAAAAAGCAGCTCTCTGGTGCTAGTTTAGATGTTTTCAGGAATGAACCCTTACCTCAGGAACATCCATTTTGGAAACACCCTAGAATTAATATCACCCCACATATAGCAAGTGTGACCGATCCAAAAAAGGTAATAGGTCAGATTTTTGAGAACTATAAGAGAATGTTGGAAAACCTACCTCTTAAAAATTTAATAGAATTAAGAAAAGGTTATTAAGTTAACCAGCTTGTTACAAGCTCTCGAGGCAAACAAGGAAATTAAAACCCTGAAGAAGGGATTAAATTGGAAATTATGAGCGGATTTAAAAACATATTGGTAGCCGTAGATTTTAACGATGCCGTAGGAAAAATTCTAGGCTATGCAGAAGCATTGGCCCTGAAATTTGATTCTAAAGTTTGGGTAGTTCATGTGGCAGATCCCGACCCAGATTTTGTAGGGTACGAGCCGGGTCCTCAATACATACGGGACTTTAAAGCAGACGAACTAAGGGAAGAACATAGACAATTGCAAACCATGAGTAATATGTTTCTAGATAAAAAAATTGAAAGTGCTGCTTTGCTTATTCAAGGCTCCACAGTGGAAACAGTATTAAAGGAAGCTAAAAAATTGCATGCCGACTTATTAATTGTAGGTAACCATAAACATAGCTTTTTGCATAATTTACTTTCTGAAAGTGTTTCTCTGGAACTTTTGAAAAATGGAAACATCCCTCTGCTAACGATCCCCGTAAATGAAGATTAAACTTTAGATTTCAAAACACTCACCGTCACCAATAATTGACCAATATGCCGTTGAGTATGTTCTGCAGCATGAAAAAGCAATCCTATAACTGTACTAGGTAATTGCTTCCTTCCTACTCCACGAAATTCGGTTAGACTAGAAACTGGGAAATTCTCTAATTCTTGTAAAGCCGCTTTGACCTTCTCATCGAATTTTTCTACTAGTAAATCTGAAGTCAATTCTTCATCAGCTAGGCCTTCACTTTTCAGATAACGAAGTTGCTCTTCATTTAAAGTCTCTCCTTTTGCATAGGTAATCAACCTATCCAATACTCCAACCAAATGCTGCAAATGAAAACCTACTGAAGCTCTGCCAGCCGGTTTTTTCCATAATTGCTCCTCCGGAAAATCTTCCATGTAACCTTTCAGTTCCTCTTTAGATTGCATCAAGGAATGTGCAACAGGTTGAAGGAGGTCAGGAATCCCTTCGATTTTACCTCGTAACCAGTATTCGGGTTGGCGTTCCTCTTTCATAGTATCAGGTTTTTATATGTATGTAAAAATAAAAGAAATAGTATCTTTAGCTATCCAATAAATTTAACAATATGTTTCAAAAATCCTTACTAGTTCTAGCTTTACTATTATTCTCTTCAGCAATATTTTCACAGGAAAAAGAAATTAAGGACAAAAAAGATACTTGGGATGTTTCTAATCCTTACACTAAGGATTGGAAGATCAATGAAGTCCCTTTAAAGACAGATGAAGGCACGTGGATGAATTTAGATGTAAGTCCAGATGGTAGTAAAATAGTATTCGACCTTTTAGGGGATCTCTTTATTATACCAATTTCTGGAGGAAACGCAACCCTACTAAGATCTGGAATGCCTTATGAAGTGCAGCCAAGATTTAGTCCGGATGGCTCTAAAATACTTTTTACAAGTGATGCCGGAGGTGGAGATAATATTTGGATCATGGATTCTGAAGGAAAAAATGCTAAGCAACTTACAAAAGAAGAATTTAGACTATTGAATAATGCTGTTTGGACTGCAGATGGAAACTCGATAATTGCAAGGAAACACTTCACCTCGGAGCGCTCATTAGGCGCAGGAGAAATGTGGCAATATCACATTGCGGGAAGCGCAGGTCTTCAGCTTACAGAAAGAAAGAACGATCAACAAGATGTAAATGAACCAAGCACATCCCCAGACGGGAGGTATTTATATTATAGTGAAGATATGTATCCCGGTGGAAATTTTCAATATAATAAAGACCCGAACGATCAGATCTATGTTATAAAAAGATACGATCTAGAATCTGGAGAAACCATAGTAATTACCGGAGGACCCGGTGGAGCAGCAAGACCTGAGGTGTCTAGAGATGGTTCTAAACTGGCCTTTATCAAAAGAATACGCACTAAAACGGTACTATATATTCATGATCTTAAAACGGGCGAAGAATGGCCAGTTTACGACAAGTTGAGTAAAGATCAACAAGAAGCATGGGCTATTTTTGGAGTCTATCCCGGGTTTAGCTGGATGCCAGGAAATAAGGAAGTGGTTATTTGGAGCGAAGGAAAGATCAAAAGAATTAATATCGAAAATTTAGAGGTAAAGGAAATTCCTTTTAATGTAGAAACTACTATAAAAATAGCTGAAGCTCACCATTCAAGTCCTCAGGTTTTCTCTGAAAATTTTACGGCCAAAGCAATTAGAAATGCTGTGACTTCTCCTGACGGAAAAACATTGGTTTTCCATGGCTTAGGGTTTTTATGGAAAAAACAACTTCCAAATGGAAAACCTCAACGCTTAACAAAGGATACCGATTTCGAATTTGATCCTTCTTTTTCACCAGATGGAAAGACGGTTATTTATGTAACATGGGATGACTTAAATAAGGGAAGAATAAAGAAAGTAGCACTGTCTGGAGGAAATATGGTAAGGCTTACGAAAGAAAAAGGTATTTATAGAAATCCCTCCTTTTCAAAGAAAGGAGATAAAATTGTATTCACAAAAGAATCTGGAAATACAGATCTGGGTCAAACCTTTACTAAGGAACCCGGGATTTATTTGATGGATACTGATGGAAACAATTCAGAAAAAATATTAATAGCAGGGGATTTCCCGGTTTTTAATAAAGATGATTCCCGAATCATTTTTCAGACCGGTGGCTACATGTTTGGCAATCTTACAAAGAGTTTAAAGAGCATCGACCTCAACGGAAAAGATGAGCGGGTGCATTTCAACTCTAAATACGCAAACAGATTAATCCCAAGTCCCGATAATAAATGGATTGTCTTTTCCAATTTACATAAAGCCTATGTGGCTCCCTTTATAATGACGGGAAAACCAATAGATCTTGATGACAAGACGAAAGCGTTCCCGGTAACTCAGATCACTAAAGATGCAGGGATCAATTTACATTGGTCTAATAACAGCAAAAAGGTTCATTGGACTTTGGGAGATGAATATTTCACGAATGAGATCGTCAATAAATTTACTTTCTTAGAAACTTCTCCAGATTCTATTTCTCCAATTACCGAAACTGGATTAAAAATAGGTCTGGTAACAAAAACTGCAGTGCCAGAAGGTCAAATTGCCTTAACGAATGTGAGAATTATCACAATGGAAGGAGATGAAGTCATTGAAAACGGAACTATTGTAATTAAAGAAAATAAAATAGTAGCATTAGGAAAATCAAATGAAATTGAAGCGCCAAAAAACGCAAAAACCTATGATCTTTCCGGAAAAACGGTGATGCCCGGAATAGTTGATGCTCATGCCCATATTGGAGCTTTTAGATAT
>JAGXIJ010000126.1 GCA_024635675.1 Gillisia sp. | reverse complement strand
CTTTATTATCTTTTAAAGTCAATAATTTAGTATTTTCTAAAAGATCTAAGAAAGATTGATCCATCAAATACTCTGCAGCAAAACGTATTTCAGTATTTTTTAATGATTCTCTTTTGCCAATTTCAATTTTTAGAAGAGCTAAGGCTTTAGTTATAGTTTCAGGAGTATTAGGGTAATAGTCGTTCATTATATGTGGAGTTGCAATAAACTTGCTAATTCCTATCTCTTTAAATTTTTCTATTAATGCAATGGAATCTTCTACATTTTGAGCTCCATCATCTATCCCTGGTAGTATATGATTATGAATGTCTGTAATTCCATGTAAATGATCAATTAGGAATTCTTTCTTTCTAAATATGGAAATCATAAATTTTAATTATATCGCATAAAATTACATATTTTTATCTCTAATTTCAGATGCTGAGCATTTTTAGACTTATTTTAATTTATATGAAGATTCCTTTTTCTGCCTTACTTATTATTAGCTGTTCCTTTTTAGCTAATGCTCAGCAAATAAAGTACGACGGTTTCGGTTCAATAACCGGAATTGTATATTCCCAAGAAAAATCGCCATTTTGGATCCATACCAATCAGAGAGGAAGAATAGATGAAACTAGCAATGTTTCAGCTTTTGTAAGTGGTAAGGCTACCTACCAGTTCTCTAGACACGCTAGCCTAGAAGTTGGAGTAGGAGGATTATTTCATGATGGTTATACTGAAAAATTGCAATTAGACGAATCCTATGTAATGCTTAAGAATTATTGGCTAAAGGCATATGTGGGCAGAAAGCAAAAGGATGAATTATATGATGGTTTGAGTGCAAGCAATCAAAACATCCTTTGGTCTTTAAACGCTAGACCTCTCCCCGGAATCAGTTTGTCGTTAAAAGAGCCTGTACCTATTTTTAAAAAAGCAGGAATAAGTATTGATATGGTTTTGGAGGAATTCATAACTGATGATGATAGGTATGTGAAAAACACACGGATTCACCACAAAAGTTTTCATGTAATATTTAATAAAATCAATAATTTTGAAATTAAAGCTGGACTTCAACATTTCGTTCAATGGGGAGGAACCTCTCCAGTTTTTGGGAAATTACCGAGTAGTTTTGGAGATTATATAAATGTTTTCACAGGAAAAGAAGGTTCAGATGATGTTGGAGGTCAGGAAGCAAATGCCTTAGGGAATCATCTAGGGAGTTATGAAGTTTATCTAAATACTTCAATAAACGATTATAAAGTCGAAATTTTATATAATCATCTTTTTGAAGACGGATCCGGGAGAGTATTAAGAAATACTCCGGATGGACGTTATGGTATTTTTGTGAAAAGTCCTGATTTAGATAATATAATTAATTCTTTCATGTACGAGTTCTACTATACAAGAGATCAAAGTGATGAGAATGTTACCACAGATGGAAATGATAATTACTTCAATAATAATTTATATAGATCAGGCTGGACTTATGAGAGTAGGATTTTAGGAGTACCGTTCATCACCTTAGACGAAAATAGATTTAGAATAAGTAACAATAAAATAATTGTGCATCATATCGGTTTATCTGGAATAGTGAGTAATTTACCTTATAAAATATTAACTAGTTATAGAAAGAATTACGGTGCCAAGGGAAGCAATTTCAAAAAGAATAGTGTGTTATCCACTTATCTAGATCTTAAAATTTGGCAAGACTCCTTCGACGTTAACCTGCAATTAGGAGCCGATTTAAATTCTATTGATTCTCCAAATTTTGGTGCGGGTGTGCAAATAAGTAAAAAATTCTTTTAATTTATAAATAGATTAAATTCTGCTATCCTTTAAAACTGAAGATAATTCGAGAACTCATCGAGGTTTATCAAATAAATAACAGTTTTGTTTAAAAATTTATAAAGGATGCCCATTTCCTATTTTAATTAGAAAGCAAAATTACTATATTTGAAACGCCCTCAAACAAAACCTGAAATGACCCCTACAAATATTCTACCCATAGAAGATAATGAAGGAAGAATCCTATTATCAAAAGTAATTCAAAGTGTTGGAAATCTATCTAAAGAATTACTTGGTATAAAAGCTAGTTGGGAAGCTTTCTGTTTTTCTTACGTATTAAATTTTGCCATAAAATAGATTTTTTATGACAAATATTTCCGAAGTTTTTAATATTCTCGTTATTGAAGATCATCTAGATGACTACATTTTAATTGAAAAATTTTTAAACGAGGAACATTTACAAGTAAATTTATCCAGAGCTAATTCGTTTAATGAGGCACAGGATATATTAGATGGAAAGCATGATTTTAAAGTTTTACTGCTAGATTTATCAATACCGGATGTGCAGTGTCAAGAGTCTTTAGTTAAAAACATTGTTGCGCTAGCTCCTAATACTCCTATAATTGTTTTAACTAGAATTACAAATAAGAAATTTGGAGTAAAAACCTTATCTCTTGGTATTTCAGATTATTTATTAAAGGAAGATCTAACCTCCACTCAACTTGTAAAAAGTATATTTTATAGTATAGAACGTAAAAGCATAGATTTTAAATTAAGTGAATCTGAAAGAAAATATAAAGCCTTATTTGATTTTAGCCTATTACCAATGTGGGTTCTTGATAAACACACTTTAGAATTTTTAAATGTAAATGATGCCGCTATTGAATTATATGGATATTCCAAAGAGGAATTTTTATCTATGGAAGTTCGAGACCTTTGGACCTCTGAAGGAAAGGTAAATATTGAACCAATTTGGAAAGAAAATTATAATAACAATTTTGACCTTACTGTAACTCACCAAAAAAAAAATGGGGAGATTTTACATATTGAAGTCAAAAGCAACACTATATATTTTGATGGAAAAGAAGCCCGTGTTACTCAGGCAAAGGATATAACAGCGCAGATGGATGCAGAACGGGCTTTAGTTTGTAGTGAGAAGCGTTTTAAAGCCTTAGTACAGGACGCTTCAGATCTGATGATGATCATGGATTTTGATGGTATTCTGTCTTATGTGAGCCCTTCTTCAATCCAAATGACGGGGATTTCGGATTGTGAAATGATTCAGCATAATTTTTTACATTATATACATAAAGAGGATGTAGACAGTGTTAAAGAGCATTTATTACAACTAAAAGACAGTAAACGAATTCAAATACCTTCCTATAGAATTAAAACATCAAATAAGAAATGGCGATATATAGAAACTATAATTACCAACTTAAGTGATGACTCTTCAGTAAATGGTTTAGTTGCAAATTCAAGGGATATTACAGAATTTATTAAGCAAGAGAATAAGTTAATAGCTAGCTTAAAGCGATATGATATAGTTGCTAAGGCGACAAGTGACACTATTACAGATTACGATATTGTAAATGACAAAATGTATTATAACGAAGGAATAGAAATTGTCTTTGGCTATACTAAAAGTGAAATTGGGAGTACAGCAAACTGGTTTAACGATAAGTTACATCCTGAAGATAAGGAGAGAGTTAAGATGTATTCTGAAGAAGTTCGAAAACTTAAAACTCCAAATATTAAAATTGAATATAGATTTAGATGTGCAGATGGCAGTTATAAATATATTTTAGACCGAAGTTATGTAGTTGCTGATAATGAAGGAAATTCACAGCGGATTATTGGAGCAATGCAGGATATCACAGAGATCCATAATTACATACAAACCATAGAAGATCATAACAGCAGATTAAAAGATATCGCCTGGACGCAATCTCATGTAGTTCGGGCCCCGTTGACAAGGATCATGGGATTAATCGAGCTTATTAAGAGTTATCCAAATATCGATGAACAATCTCAGTTGATCGATCATATTATAACTTCAGCTGAAGAATTGGATAGTATAATTAGAAAAATTTCTAGCAAAACCGAACAAGTTACTATAAACTCCTAATAATGTTGAAAGTATTGATTATTGATGATGATGATATTGTAACGTTGGTGCAGGGGAAATTAATTCAAAACTGTGGCGTCGCTAAAGATCCTTTGAAATTTAAGCGTGCCTCAGACGCTGTTGATTATTTAAAATTGGCATCTAGTGAACACCACTACTTATTATTATTGGATATTAATATGCCAATGATGAATGGATGGCAGTTCCTTGAAGAGATTGAAAAAATGGCTGTAAAGGATAATGTTTTTGTTTTTATGGTAACTTCTTCTATAGATTATAACGACAAGGAAAAGTCAAAAAAATATAGTAATATCATTAATTTTATAGAAAAACCAATCACTTCCCAAAACTGTGAGAATCTTAAGACATTACCCATGTTAAAGCAATTTTATTCTTAGACATTAGTTTCAGTAGGATTTCCACTATTTATTTTCTCTTCTGCCCATACCTCTTCTTCTTCGTCTGCTTCTTCGGGCTTGTCTTGAAAATCTTCAGCTCTAGGTTCATGATTCAATTTAATATACATGGGGAAATGATCTGAACCAATACTTTTTAATCTGGCAATACTTACTAAAGTGAAATCGGGGGTATGAAACACATGATCCAAAGGCCATCTAAAAATCCAATAACCGGTATGGAAAGTATTATAAAAACCCCTTCCCAATCTAGGGTCCATTAAACCACTAATTTTTCTAAATAATCTTGTAGTACGGGACCACGCAACATCATTAAGATCTCCTATAACGAGAACTGTTTCTTGATCACTTTTAACGTCCCGTCCCACAAAGAGCAATTCTGCATCCCTATTCGTGGAGGTGAGGTCTTCTGTAGGGCTGGGAGGTTTTGGATGTAAGCAATGAATTTTTACCGGGTGTCCATTGGCTAAAATCGCATGTCCATGGATGGAGGGGATTTCATCGTCAATAAGATATTTAATCTTTATATTTTGCAATTCTAACTTAGAATATAAATGCATTCCATATAGATTATCCATTGGGATCTTTACAGCATATTTATAATCTTCCTCTAGAATTTCGAGTTCTGTTTCCCACTTTTTATCGGTCTCTAAAGTGAGTAGAATATCGGGGTTCTTTGAATTGACAAGGTTTATTAATCTATCATAGCTAGTATTGGTAGTAAGTACGTTACTAACCAATATTGAAATATGATTTTTAGCGTCATCTCCTTTAAAAGATTGCACCGTTTTTTTTGCAAATGGGGTATAAGGAAAGATCCTAACAAGTTGGTATAACAGGCTTAAAACTAATAGAATCAGTAATACAGATTCCCAAACATGGTCGAAAGAAGAAATTAGAACAAAGGCAATTATTTCAACTATTAATAAAAAACTGATCTGTAACCTAGGGAAATCAAATCCCCTTATCCACCACTGGTCAAATCTGGTTAGAGATGCCAAAGTTGGAATTAATAATACAACCCCTATAACAGAAATAATAATTTGATGTACTTCCATAAATCTGAATAGCCCCCTCTATTATATTATAAGAGACAATTTAAGATTTCTTTTAAAATTGATAGCTCAAACCTAAACCTTGTGAGGTGAAATTATATTCTCCTTGATTAAAGCTAGTAGTTGGATAAATCTGGAGATTCTTATTTCCTTTTTTATGAAGTTCTGGAATTAATATTCCTGAAGCTGCACCAACGGCATATCCAATCAAATTATCTGACAGAAAATGTTTACCGGACTTTATCCTCAGGTATCCAACAGATGCTGGTATTGCGGCTGCCACTCCCCAAATTAATGGCTTTAGAGAAGAATCAGGATTAAAATCACTATATACTTTTGCTGCAAAAAAGGTAGCAGCAGCAGTAGCAGCAGTATGTCCGGCGAAAAATGATCTTTGTTCATCACTGTCAATTCTCTTTTCTGTATCCAAAGATTCATTATAAACTAAAGGTCTGCTTTTCTCTACCAAACCTGCAGTAATAGAAAATAAGGCTCCTGTTGTTGCCATGGTTTCTACAAATAGCACAGAAATTTGACCAGCATTTCCTCGTTCATTTTCATTTATCAAAAGAGCGAAAGGCATTACAAACGATGCATAGAAAGGGATATAACTATCTTCATTTGCTTTTTCAGAATAATAGCCGGCAGCCCAACGATCTACTCCCCAAACATCATCTTTAGATAGATTGTTTAAATCATTAAGACTAAGATCATCTTTTTCTTGGATTAATTTCACCCCTAATACATTTAGACCGACTGCGGATGTGATCCAGATTCCATCTTTCACAAAATTAGTTTCATAGGGAGATTCTTTTTTCTTTTGTGAAAATCCATGAAAGCTTATTAGAGAGCAAACTATAAATAGAAATATGTTTTTTGTCATTTTTAAATTTTACTCAAATCTCATATTAATTGTGCACATTGGAGAAAGGTTTAAGAAAAGTATAACATCAAATATTCAGTACCTCTATATTTTCTCGACTACCTATGAAGAATGAGTTAAGATTCTATGTTGGAATTAACAAAAGTTTAGTTCCTATTCACATTAGTATAACTTCCTTGTACGCCTAAAATGAGTTAACTTTAAAGTATGAAAAAGAAGGTTGAAAGTATTCGGAGTGGTTTTATATTCAAGAAATTTGAAGAAAAGAATATAAGCCCTTTCGATAAATTATTTGAAATATTTAAAGAATTAATCACACATACTTCCGGGGATTTTGAGGAGGCAATTGATTGGCTTAAACAATTGGACGTAGAATATAAACTTACTACCAGTGATTATACCATAGACGATTTTATAGAAGATCTTAAGAAAAAAGGATACATACGCGAAGAGATTAAACCTGATGGAAAAGGAGGAATGGGGATTACGGCCAAAACAGAGAGAGCCATAAGACAACAAGCCTTAAATCAAATTTTCGGGAAAATTAAACGAAGTGGCTCCGGGAATCATTCAACAAAATATCAAGGAATAGGAGATGAGCATACCGGCGAATTCAAAGAGTTTCATTACGGAGATTCTTTGGACAGGATTTCTATGACAGAGAGTTTAAAAAATGCCCAGATCAATCATGGTGCCGGAGAGTTTAAAATGACTGAAGATGACTTGGTAGTGGAGGAAACTCATCATAAATCGCAAATGAGTACGGTTCTCATGATAGACATAAGTCATAGTATGATCCTATATGGAGAAGATAGAATTACACCTGCTAAAAAAGTAGCAATGGCATTGGCAGAGCTTATAACCACTCGGTATCCTAAAGACACTCTAGACATATTGGTTTTTGGGAATGATGCTTGGGCAATTTCTATAGGAGATCTCCCGTATTTAAATGTAGGGCCATATCATACCAATACTGTAGCGGGCTTGCAATTGGCGATGGATCTATTAAGGCGTAAAAGAAACACGAATAAGCAAATATTTATGATCACAGATGGGAAGCCGAGTTGTATAAGAGAACGTGATGGTTCTTATTACAAGAACAGCGTTGGCTTAGATCCCTATATTGTTGAAAAATGCTATAATGCTGCCAGTCAGGCTAGAAAATTACACATTCCAATTACCACTTTTATGATTGCCCAAGATCCTTATCTGGAAAGATTTGTTCGGGAGTTTACACAGGCCAATCATGGGAAGGCTTTCTTTACGGGGCTAAAAGGCCTCGGAGAAATGATCTTTGAAGATTATGAAAACAACAGGAAGAAGAAAATTAGAGGCTAACATTATTTATTATTGAATTTCTTAAAATACACATTCAGTTCAGAGGTTTTGCTTCGGACTAAATAATATAAAATATGAAAATAGAGAATATTAAAACTTTTGGTGAACTGAAAAAATCAGGATATAAGACCAAAGGTATTAAAGAAGAATTACGTCAGAATTTATTGGTAAACATAAAAAATGGAAAAAGCTCTTTCGAGGGAATCCATGGTTATGAACATACTGTGATCCCGGAATTAGAAAGGGCTATTCTTTCTAAACACAATATTAATTTTCTTGGATTAAGAGGACAGGCTAAAACACGATTGGCGCGACTTATGGTCAATTTATTGGATGAATGGATTCCTATTGTTGAAGGTTCTGAGATTAATGATGATCCTTTTAATCCAATATCCAGATATGCCAAAGAATTAATCAAAGAAAAAGGAGATAAGACTCCGGTTAGTTGGGTGGCAAGAGAGGAGCGATTTTTTGAAAAATTAGCAACTCCAGATGTAACTGTAGCAGATCTTATAGGAGACGTCGACCCTATAAAAGCTGCGAATTTGAAATTGAGTTATGCCGATGACCGTGTGATACACTTTGGAATGATTCCGCGGGCAAACCGAAGTATTTTTGTGATTAATGAATTACCAGATCTACAAGCCAGAATTCAGGTTGCACTTTTTAATATTTTACAAGAAGGAGATATCCAAATACGAGGATTTAAATTGAGGTTACCCTTGGATATGCAATTTGTTTTTACGGCAAATCCGGAGGATTATACCAATAGAGGTAGTATTGTTACTCCCTTAAAAGACAGGATTGGATCTCAAATCTTAACGCATTACCCTCATAATATAGAGGTAGCCAAATCGATCACGCAGCAGGAAGCAAAATTAGATGAGCGTCAGCTTGGTTTAGTACATGTGCCGGAATTGGCTAAAGATCTTTTAGAGCAAATTAGCTTCGAGGCTCGGGATAGTGAATTTATAGATTCACGAAGTGGGATTAGTGCAAGATTAAGTATTTCAGCTTTTGAAAACCTATTAAGTGCAGCAGAACGAAGAGCTTTGATTACCGGGGAAGAAAAAACATTATTAAGGTTTAGTGATTTTTTGGGAGTTATTCCGGCAATCACAGGAAAAATAGAACTGGTTTATGAAGGAGAGCAGGAGGGAAGTGCTGTTGTTGCACAAGAATTAATTTCAGATGCAGTGAAATCTTTATTTCCTTTATATTTTCCTAAGATCGAAAAGCTTGAAAAAGTAGCCGAGGACAACCCTTATAACGATCTTGTAGAATGGTTTTTTGCAGAAAGCGGATTCGAATTGTTAGACGATCTCCCTGAAAAGGAATATAAAAAACTCTTAGATTCAATTCCGCCGTTGAATAAATTGATAGAAAAATACCAGTCTAAAATCACTATGGAAGATTCTTATTTTTTAAAGGAATTTGTGCTTTGGGGGTTAGTAGAATATAAGAAACTAAATAAATATAGATTTACTAAAGGAATCCAATTTAAAGATCTTTATGGGAGTTATATAAGTGGATTATAATCCTTATTAATTTACGTTTAGATTGACAAATCCTTAATTGAAGTGCTTACTAGTAATAACAAAAAATGCATATGAGTAAAGATCAAAACATAAAAGCCCAGGAAAAATTTGGGGATGCCGTAAATTCAGGAAATCTGGAAATAATAAGAGAGGTTGTTTCAGAAAAAGTGAAAGATCATGATCCTGCAGAAATCCAAGGTTCAGGATCACAGGGGTTCATCGACTTTTTTGATAGTATGAAGTCTGCCTTTCCAGATTTTGGAGTAGAGGTTGAACATTTGGTGGCAGATGAAGATAATGTGAGTTTTGCTTACACCGCTTCAGGAACGCATAAGGGAGAATTCATGGGCGTTTCTCCAACCGGAAAAAAATTCAGCGTTCGGGGAATGCAAATTGGCCGATTCGAAAACGGGAAATTAGTAGAACGTTGGGGAGCTACAGATGAGCTTGGAATTTTAAAGCAATTAGGGGTGAAACCGGTAATATAAACACTTTTTTACTTTTAGAAATTTAATTGACTTACTTCTGCCATGGGAAAGTCTTCAATCACTATACGAATCTGATAATTTAAAGAGTTTAAATTATCAGATTCGTAATTTATAATCTACTGAAAAAGAATACTCTAATTTTTATTTTAAATAAAATAAAAGGTCTCTAAAAGAACTTTTATGTATACTTTTATAATCAGTTTTTTAGAAGACATGATTTATAAAAATCTTTCAAATAGCATTTCAACAATTATTCCTGGCACTTCAGGCACTACTGCTATTTATATGTTTTCTATTACCCCTGTGGGGTATTATATATAAGACTTCCGCACCACTATTTCCATAATAATTTTTTTTCATTACAATCTTAATCATACCGCCATGAATATCATGAAATTCGGAGGATCTTCATTAGCCTCTCCAAGTAGAATAAAATTAGTTTCAGAAACCATTAAAGAAAAACTACAGGAAGGCACAAGTCTAGTGGTTTTCTCTGCATTTGGTGGAGTAACAAACGATTTTTTACAAATGGCAGATCTTGCTGCTTCCGGCAATTTAGATTATAAGGAAATCCTTCAGAAAAATGAAAAAAGACATTTAGATGCCATTAAGGAACTGATCCCAATTAAAAATCAAAGTTCTATTCTTAGCAGGGTAAAAACTGAATTTAATGGTTTGGAAACACTATATGAAGGAGTCTTTTTGTTGAATGAACTTTCCAATAAGACCAAACATGTAATTGCCAGTTATGGCGAGATTTTGTCTTCACTTATAATTACAGAGTATTTTAAAGCTTTAAATATAAATGTAAAATTTGTTGATTCCAGAGATCTTATTGTTTGCAAAAATGAAAATGAAAAAGTGCAGGTGAATTATGTTAAGACCAATTCGAATATCCTGAGCTATTTTAATGATAATAATGCCGATCTTTTTATAGCCCCGGGATTTGTGGCTAATAATGAACAAGGAGTTCCTAGTACATTAGGAAGAGGAGGATCCGATTTTACGGCGGCTATCTTTGCAGGCGCATTGGATGCAGATAAAGTGTTAATTTATACAGACGTAGACGGAATGTACACTGCTAATCCTAGTCTCGTACCTCAGGCGTATCCTTTAAAAAACATCTCTTATGAGGAGGCTATGGAATTATCTCATTTTGGGGCCAAGGTTTTATATCCACCAACGTTGCAGCCATTATTAAATAAACAAATAGAGATTCACATAAAGAACACCTTCAAACCCTCCGAAACAGGTACCTTAATATCCAAATCCAGTAAGGAGAATTTTAGATGGGTTACCGGGATTACACATATCGATTCTATAAAACTCTTGAACATTGAAGGTAGTGGAATGGTAGGTATCCCTGGATTTTCGAAAAGACTTTTTGAGGTATTGTTTCAGGAGAAAATAAATGTGGTTCTTATTACTCAAGCTTCTTCAGAACATAGTATATGTATAGCTGTAAAAAATGAGGAGGCAATGCAAGCAAAAGACGCAATTAACGAAATGTTTGAAGTTGAGATACAAAACTTCAAGATCAAGCCGGTAGAGATAGAAGATAATGTAGCAATTATAGCCCTGGTTGGAGATAGAATGAAAAGCCATCATGGGCTAAGTGGAAAAATGTTTAGCGCCTTGGGTAATAACAACATTAACATTAGAGCCATCGCACAAGGATCTTCAGAAAGGAACATCTCTGCTGTGATTGCCAAAAAGGACGTTAAAAAGGCATTAAACACTTTGCATGAACAGTTTTTTGAAGTGCCTTCCAAAGAGCTCAATTTATTTATTACCGGAGTGGGAAATGTAGGTAGTAAATTGATAGAACAACTAAAACAGCAGGAAAAATATCTTCTAGAAAAACTGAGACTTAAGATCCGTATCCTTGGAATCTCCAATTCTAGAAAAATGTTATTTGTAGAAGAGGGAATAGATATAAACAACTGGCAGCAAGAACTGGACAACGGACAAACCGCCACTAAAGAAGATTTCTTCGAAAGAGTTAAAGATCTCAATTTACGTAATAGCATATTTGTAGATAATACGGCTAGCCCAGAGATTGCAGATTGGTACAAACAATATTTGGCAAACTCTATATCTGTAGTTACCTGCAATAAGATTGCCTGTGCAGATGAATTTGTAAATTATCAAAAACTGCAAGATCTTTCCAGAGAATATGGAGCCTCCTTTTTATATGAAACCAATGTGGGAGCAGGTTTGCCAATTATAGATACCTTAAAGAATCTTATGGCATCTGGAGATAGTGTACATAAAATACAGGCAGTACTTTCGGGAAGTTTAAATTTTGTTTTCAATAATTATAATGCTGAAGAACCATTTTTTAAAACAGTGGAAGCAGCTATGAAGGAAGGTTATACCGAGCCTGATCCCAAAATAGACCTTAGTGGAATCGATGTTTCCAGAAAAATATTGATCCTTGCAAGGGAAAGCGGATTATCCTTAGAACTTAACGAGATAGAAAATGATAGTTTTTTATCTGAAGCAAGTTTAAAAACAACTACCAATGAAGAATTCTTTGAAGTATTAAAAAAGGATGAACCTCAATTCCAGGAGATGTATAAAAATGCTTCAGAAAATAACAAACAATTAAAGTATGTTGCTCAACTGGATAATGGACATGCTAAGGTAGGTTTACAACAAGTAGGACCTGAGCATCCATTTTATAATTTAAATGGTAGTGATAATATAGTGCTCTTTTATACAAACAGGTATAGTGAACAACCACTTATAGTAAAAGGTGCAGGAGCAGGGGCAGATGTAACCGCATCCGGAATTTTTGCAGACATTATAAGAATAGGTAAGAAATAGATATGGAAGAAATTAAAATTTTTGCTCCTGCTACGGTCGCAAATCTTTCTTGCGGATTTGATGTTTTAGGATGTTGTTTAGATACTATTGGAGACGAGATGATCTTGAGGAAAAATAGTCTAAACAAACATAGAATACTCAGGATTACAGGTCAAGACTTGCCATTAGAAGCAGAAAATAATGTAGCAACGGTAGCAATAGTTGCTATGCTAGAAGCTTTGGGTTCTACCCAAGGTTTTGACATTGAAATAGACAAAAATATAAAAGCCGGAAGTGGGATTGGAAGTAGTGCTGCAAGTTCAGCCGGTGCGGTATTTGCCGCTAATAAACTTTTGGGAGAACCTTTCAAATCTAAAGAACTTATAGTATTTGCCATGGAGGGAGAACGACTTGCAAGCGGCAACGCCCATGCCGATAATGTGGCTCCTGCTTTAATGGGAGGCTTTAGTTTGGTTAAAAGTTATCACCCATTAGAAGTGCTGTCTTTGCCCTCTCCACCAGATTTAAGATTTGTCATTTTACACCCGTTAATAGAACTGAAGACTAAAGACTCCAGAGCGGTAATAAAACAACAAGTTCCATTGAAAGATGCAATTGGGCAATGGGGAAATTTAGCAGCCTTCGTGAGTGGTTTGTATACGGAAGATTATGAATTGATTGGCAGAAGCCTTCAGGATAAGATAATAGAACCAATGCGATCTGTACTTATTCCTTATTTTGATGAACTTAAAGCTATTGCTTTGGAAAATGGTGCATTGGGGTTTGGGATCTCAGGTTCGGGTCCGTCAGTTTTTGCCATGTGCAAAGGAGATAATGCAACAGCGAATGTTAAGGAAGCAATGCAACTATTCTATAAGGATAAGGGAATTGAATTTGATTTGCATCACTCTGCAATTAATAAAGAAGGAATAAGAATACTCGAATAGGAATAAGATTCTTTTGATAATCCATTATTAACCAATGGGTTATGAAAGTATTTGTATAAATAATATTATAGATGAAATATTTTAGTTTAAATAATAAATCACATCACTCTACTTTTGAAAATGCAGTAATCAAAGGATTGGCTCCAGATAAAGGCTTATACTTTCCGGAAGAAATAACCCAGTTACCTGCATCATTTTTTGATGAATTACAATCGCTATCAAAAACTGAAATTGCTTATTCTGTAATTAAAAATTATATTGGTGATGAGATTCCCGAAGAGGAATTATTAAGCATTATTGAACACACTCTCGATTTTGATTTCCCTGTTATTCCCGTTGAAAAAAATATTCAGGTTTTAGAGCTTTTTCATGGTCCAACCAAGGCCTTCAAAGATGTAGGTGCCAGATTTATGGCTGGGTGTTTAGGTTATTTTATCAAAAAAGGAAACTTAGGAAAAATTACGGTATTGGTAGCAACCTCCGGGGATACTGGAGGAGCAGTGGCAAACGGATTTTTAGGGGTAGAAGGTATTGATGTTGTAATCCTTTATCCGAAAGGAAAAGTGAGTGAAATTCAAGAGAAACAACTTACAACCTTAGGAAAGAACATTGTTGCCCTGGAAGTTGATGGTACTTTCGATGATTGCCAAAACATGGTGAAAAGAGCATTTTTGGATGCTGAAATACAAGATAAAAGGCAGCTTACTTCTGCGAATTCCATAAATGTAGCCAGATGGTTACCACAAATGTTCTATTATTTTATAGCATTTCAGCAACTAAAGCTAGATAATAAAAAAGTTGTTTTTTCTGTTCCCAGTGGGAACTTCGGGAATATCTGTGCTGGAATGTTGGCTGCTAAGATGGGGCTTCCAATTAATCATTTTGTTGCATCTAGCAATGCGAATAATGTAGTGGATAGATATCTAACTACAGAGAAATATGAGCCTAGACCTAGTGTACAGACCATTTCTAATGCTATGGATGTGGGAAATCCAAGTAATTTTATAAGAGTTCAGGAATTATTTCAGCAAACATTTATAGGACTTAAGGAAAAATTATCTTCTTATAGTTTTACAGACCTGGAAACTGAAAATACAATGAGAAAGGTTTTTCAAGAATCCAGTTATGTACTAGATCCTCATGGTGCGGTTGGATATTTAGGGCTTCAAAAGTTTTTAGT